>JACVIW010000217.1 GCA_015711695.1 Candidatus Geohydrothermomicrobium daggyaiense | reverse complement strand
GATCAAGCAGGCTGAGATTCAACATTTGTGGCAAACTCACAAACGGCGAATGGGTAGACCTGGGTGAGAGGCTTTTAATAAGCGGCATTGAGGGACCCTTATCAGTTCCGGCGGGAAGCAAAATCCTCACAAGGACTTACACTAACAAAAACGGAGTTCGGCTGCTCGAACTTGAAAATGCGAATCTCAAGATTTGTGCCTCAAATAGAACCCCTGGGCTGATAGCCGAAAGCATCCAGAGAAAAAACGACGGGCAATTGCTCGGGTCTCTGAGCGATCCTTTTGTTTCGCGCGATATTGGTGCCAACCTCGCTCTCCCGGTGAGAAATCTCAACGGTCCATATATCGTTCTCGCGGAAAAAGACATGGCTGGTTATGAAATCTCTTACGAAATACCTTTAGAGCAAGGTTGGATAAAGAGGTGGTTCAGAATTCTTCTGCCAGAAGAAGGAGAACTGGCTCTCGTGTATGCAAGGACAGAGAAATATGATGGCTCATGGATATCAAAGGAAGAGGGAGTCGTACTTAATCCGACAAATTTGTTCGGGGGCAACGGAAGGAAAATAATACTCTCGGGCAAGGAATACAACCCGCGGGAGGCTGTTGGAAACCTGCCGGATTCGCATCCGTTTTCAATATCTGAGCCTTACGCTTTGATAGAAAATGACAGAAGTTTCGGTGTATTCACAATACCATTCACATCGGTTCCCTTCATAAAAGAGTGGGTAATAACCGCAAACGGCATAGGCGTCCGTCCTGACGAATCAACCCTGTTAAATAGATCAGCCCCGTGCTTTACGGCAGCTTTTGGTTTTATCCAGAAACCACAACCGTCAGGTGTACTGGAGAATTTTCTTCTCGAAGCATCCGACCCGATATATTTCCATACGGTCTCAAAAGCATACGTGGCTGATTTCGTGGTGAATATTGCGCGGGCAAAGATAAAGGATACAGAAGGTGAAAAAGAAGCGCTTACCGTAAGGGTACATAAAACTTACCAACAAGCGGCTGAAATTCCATAATGTGCCCCTCCGGAAATAAGAGTTTTTCTCGATCCTATATATTAAACCTATCTTGGAAAATCAACCTTCCCCTCTTTTACCGGCGTTCCTGTAACAGAAATTTTGTCATCAAAAATCTCTATGGTTATTGCATCTCTTTCTGACGCTTTCTTCATTTTCTTGTTCGCCGAATACTTCACTTCCAGTTTCCCGGCACCCTTCTTTATCCTTATTCCCTCAGGGTATATGAAGAGCTTCTCTTCTTTGTCAAATTTCAAAGGACCGATAAGAGTCTGATTAAAACCTCCCTTCAGATCAGGCGTCCAGCACCGGATGCCCTTTGCTTCAACAGAGAAATTCCTGCTCGGACGAAGTATCGGAGCAGTAGTCCTGTCATAGATTTTCATCTTAAGATAGAAACCCTTTTTTACATCGAGTTCCCCACTTCCCCCGCACCCCGTAAAAGAAAAAACAATGGCGCACGCGAAAAGGAAAAATACCACACCGCCCATAAGTTTCGACCTGAGCCCTGACATTTGTAACTGCCCCCTTCTCTCTTTTTGCTATTAACTGATGCTTTTTTCACGCCAACATACGGTAATTATTCTTTATCAGTATTGTTTAAACAGTTATCCCGCTCCTGCTTATCACCGTAAATAATCCTCGAAGCTCATGAAAGCTGACCGACCTATCTGAAATATACCCTTAATCAATAGTCTTCGTTTTCCAAAATCCCTTATCCAGCCGAAATTGTCGATCATTTTCCTCGCCATTCATAAATACCGGATATCAGGTATTTTCGCTGCTTATAGCCCCAATATGATGACACAAATCCTCAAGCGCCAGAAGATACCCCTCCGCTCCTTTTCCTGCTATAACCTTCCACGCCACATCGCTGATAACCGATTTCCTTCTCCAGTCCTCCCTTGAGAATATATCGGAGATGTGAACCTCCACCGTGGGAATATCAACTGCCTCAATCGCGTCGCGTAGCGCATAACTATAATGGGTCAAAGCCCCCGGATTGATAATGATGCCGTGACAGTATTTTCTCTCCGCATGGATTTTGTCGATGAGATCGCCCTCGTGGTTAGACTGAAAACACTCGACCTCAACGCCGAATTTCATGGCGAGTTCTGCGAGGTCGCGCTCAATGGAATCGAGCGTTTTGCTTCCGTATATCGAGGGATCGCGTTCACCAAGCAAATTTAGATTAGGACCGTTTAAAACAAGTATTTTTTTCAATTTTCCTCCTTCTGACAAACCCAAACGCTTTAAATTTTTTAACGAAATTTATACTTTACCGCCTGGTGCTCCAGTTTAGTTGACACACAATACAATCTAGCACTTAAATTGCGCTCGCATTCACCGCACCGCACATAAAAAATCGCACATAAATTCGAAAGAAGGAAATAAGCCTTTCGTCAAAAAAGATCAAGTAAATCATCAAAGGACTGCGAAAGCGTTTCACATTCTATGTCACCGCGCACAACAGGTTCTCCTTCTTTTTTAAGAAAAACCATTGTTACAGTGCCCTTTGACTTTTTGTCCTGCAGGATATGCTTTAACAACACCTGAAAATCCGGGATTGGATCTAAGGGCTTCACGGGGAGACCAAACGAGCTTATAATTCGGCTCTGGCGTTCAGGCAATTCAGGCTCGCTCAAGCAAAGACTTACGCCAGTTAGCGCCGCGAACATCATTCCAATAGATATGGCTTCGCCGTGAGTATATATTCCTGAATATCCCGTTGCTGCCTCAAGCGCGTGACCAAGCGTGTGACCATAATTGAGTATCGCGCGAATTCCCTCATCTCGCTCATCCGCTTCCACTATCCTCGCCTTTATTGAGGCACAACAGAAAACTACCCGCTCAAGAATTTCAGCCTCTCTTTTCAGAATACGGGAAGCGAGAGAAAGCAAATCGCCATTAAATGCGCCTGGCCTTAAGAGGAAATACTTAATCACCTCGGCAAGCCCGGAGAGGAACTGGCGCTCGGGCAAAGTGGAAAGAACATCGATGTCACACACGACGCTTTGAGGATGGTAGAACGTGCCCACAAGGTTCTTACCCTCGGGCAGATCAACCCCCGTCTTTCCTCCGATTGCTGAGTCAACCTGCGCCATAAGCGTCGTTGGTATATGAATGAGATTGATACCTCTTTTGTAAATGGAGGCGACAAAACCAGCAAGGTCTCCGACTACACCTCCGCCGAGCGCGATGATCGCATCAGATCGGGTAAATGTCTTTTTTACCAGCGCTTCTGTGATTTGAATCGCTTTATCAATCGTTTTCGAGCCCTCGCCAGGCTCCACAATGAACTCGCAAATCTCTGCCTTTCCCTTTGAAATAGATTGGGTCACAACCTCACCGAACAATTCGTGAACGCTGGAGTCGCTCACCACCATAATTTTCGAAAAGCCCTCAAGCGAGAGAATTTCAGACAGTGAGGCAATAAGTCCCCTCCCTACAAAAACCGGATATCTTCCTGTCTTCAGCCTGAGAATAATTCTTTTCATTAGAGTTCAGCGCGATCAAATGTTGACATGCCCTTTGAATAATGTATCAAGCAAAAAGGACTGCCATCTAAGGGTCTAAACTGTACTGTCTGAACTCCGAAACAATCGTTCTGGCTACGTCTTCGACGCTCATTGTTTCGGTGTCAACTACAACATCTGTCACTTCAAGATAAACGGGCATTCTCTTTTCGAGAAGTCGCTTCGCATCATTTTCGCATTTCCCTTCCAGGAGGGGTCTGTCAGCCGAGCCATCCGTCCTTTCGAGCGCAACATTCGCAGGAACCAAAAGCAGGTAAACTCTTCCGTTTTTCCGTATTGCCTGGACATTGTCCGGGTCGAGAACAGCCCCTCCTCCTAAAGCAATGACAACTCCTTCTTCGTTCGACAGGTCAAAAAGAACCTTTTTCTCTACTTTTCTGAAATAAGCTTCGCCGCGGGATTTGAAAATAGAAGGAATACTTTGACCCTCACGTTGAACTATTATTTCGTCCGTATCATAAAAGCGCATGCCGGTCATCGAGGCTATCTTCTTTCCCACGACAGTTTTCCCGGCAGCCATAAAACCGCAGAGGACAATATTAGTCTTTTTCAGCATGTCGCCTGTCCCTACCGCACTTGAGGTACCATTGTTACCAGAAAACTTTCGTTTTGCTGGTAAATTTCTGACCCCAGAACTTCTTTAGAACTTCTTCTAACTTCCCGTAACCCGCATTCGAGCTGGAATTGTATCAGCCCGCTCATTTTTTTTTCAATAACAGACATTCAGACATTATAGGATGCCCTGTGTGAGCTAGCAGGTATTTCGCCAATCTATCAGCGCATCACGTATCCCACTACATCATGTCCGCCCGTCCATGCTCCTCTGTAGTTGAAGTACATTGGTCGCTCTGCTATTATCTCCCC
>JACVIW010000216.1 GCA_015711695.1 Candidatus Geohydrothermomicrobium daggyaiense | reverse complement strand
TGAGGCGGGGGAGGCTTTCAAGCACCAATACCAATAAAAAGAAGATTTGGTGGTCCATGTTGAATCCAGATGCCAGGGTGGTGAATCGCTTTAGAAACTAATCTCGCCGACATCACCTGGAAAGCGACTTACGAAGGTGCATACTCAGAATCGAATGTCGTTGCGTTAAATTCAAAGCTTATGATAAAATTTTTTGGCTTCTGAAGAGGAAAAAATAACTATGCTCATTGACGAACCTCTGGATATTGATCTATATTGCCCGCCGTGCGACCCGGGAAGCGAGGCCTGGGTAGCAACCGTACGCGTGAAAGCGGATCTAACTGAACTGATGCCTTATATGAACGCTGTGTTGAAAAACAGCTACTACGACCCGGAAATTCCCACTCTGGTGTGGAAAGAAGGTGCTCATAAGTATTTCATCAGAAAAAACGAGTTCGGGATCAACAACTTGCACGATCGCGCGCACGCAAAGCGCAAAATCGCAAAGCTGGTGGAGCAGTTGAATGAGGTGTGGGAAAGAAGAGACACTATCAAACCCGACCATACCTCGCGAAAACCACCCAATGTTCTCGAGATCTTTAAACTACTCCCCAGAACAAACTGCAAGGAGTGCGGCATGGCCACCTGTATGGCGTTTGCAGCTGCACTCGCGCAGTCAGACAAGACATTGAAAGACTGTCCGCTGCTTGACATGCCCGAATTCGAAAGCAACGCCCAGCGACTGCGTGAGCTGGGTTTATAAAAGAATAAAAAGCGACTGGCCAGCAAAAAAGCGCAACCGGTATTTATATACCGTGGTGGCCTTCAACAGGCCAGAAATGCCAGCGTATTAAAAGAACGGGAGTTATAGGTGTTTTAATCCATTTCCACAGCCCGGTGAAAAAGCTTTATCTTTGAACAAGAATCATATCGGACAGTACATATGCCTCGAAAATGTTAGATGAAAGTGCAAAAAGCACAAGATACAAGCGTTTCGGAGTCCGACGCAGAAAGCGACAATGCGGGCCACAATCAAACCCCTGGCGGAGTTTGTGTGGAAAGTATGCGCGATTTAGCCGGATCATTGTTTTCTAATGATCCAGAGAGTAAATGAAGGAGGTATCCTATATGGCTGAATTCAAAGTAGTGCTTGCGACCTGTTACGGAGCCGCGAACACCGGACAACTTGCAGGAGCGGTGACTACCGAATTGGTGAAGGAGAACGAAGACTACTCGCTGGTGTGCCTTCCGGCGGTCGCCATCGACAAGGAAACTGGGCTCAACAAAATAGAGGGAGCCGAAGTGTTCGTTATCATCGAAGGCTGCCCGGTGATGTGCTGCAGCAAGATCGTAGAGGAGCACTCGGGGAGGAAACCGGACATGAGAGTCGAGATGGTTGAGGATTATGAGGTCAAGAAAGCCCCTGTACTCGAGTACAATGAGGATGAGAAAGAGCGCATCAAGGCAGACATAAAGCGGCGCATAGATGAGATACTTTCCGAGCGCGGACTTTCATAGAAAGTGAAGTAAGAATGGCGAAAGTGTTCGTGCACGGAGGACAGTGCGAAAAAGAAACTGTAATAACGGCAAGAAAGAGCTCGACGACAGAATGTGCCCTGGAGTTCGAAAGCACTTGCGAGCACATACAAAAACTTGCCGTGGAGCTCAAGAAAGTAAACGCTGGCAGCGAGATGACTCTTCCTTTGAGAGATACCGAGGTCTACCGGGCGGCTTCGAAGCACTGCTGTCGTAACTCTTGCATTGTTCCAGCGGCAACGCTAAAGGCGGTGGAAGTTGCCGCGAACCTATTTCCAGCTGAGGATGCATTTATACGGTTCATGGAGGACGCGCTATGACGGATGATTCGATGGAGATAAGAGAGCTCGCAAAGCGACTTATTCAAACAATCGGCCTGAACGGCTCACCTGCTGGAGTGAGGTTACTCGGGCAAGAAGACGACCTGCCAAAAGGTGCCACAACCCTCCAGAGCCACCGCTACTGCCAGGCGTTGATGAAAGCGAGAAGCGGACAGGATGTATTGCTGGACGGCGAGGGTATTGCCTGCCCAGCGGCTGCCGCCGCGTTCGGCTTCAAGCCACTCCCTGCGGGCCTCCGGTCCGGAAAAGGATTAGTGGGCTTCGGCATCGTCGCCGATGAAGCCACTGGCCGTAAGATGTTTGAGAGGATGAGCACACTGAAGGAGGGATGCGTCAAGGCTCTGCACATTTTCCCGCTGGAAAAAGCCGGTTACACTCCCGACGTGGTGGTCGTCGAGGACCAGGTCGAGAAACTGATGTGGATCGCGCTCGCTTACCTTCGGTCAACAGGAGGGAAGCGGATAGAAAGCTCGACCGCGGTGCTCCAGGCGACCTGTGTTGATTGCACGATAATCCCGTATCTCGAAAACCGCTTGAATCTCTCATTTGGATGCTACGGCTGCCGTGGCGCCACGGACCTGCAGCCCGGTGAAACGGTGCTCGGATTTCCGGCAACCGCATTGCCCGAAATTGTGGCGAACCTTGAGCATCTGGCACAGAAGGCGATTCCCGCGTCCCGTTCTAAAGGCGCTCTTGCAAGCCTGCGTTCGAGAGAAGCAAGAATTCCCGGATAGAACAAGAAGTTAAGATTTGTCGTTCAACCGGCTAGAAACCTGATTGAGCACTCCCGCCCGTCTGTTCCAACCTGACCAAGGGTAAATATCGAGACGACGTTGTGAATCATTTGGTATAATATGCTCCAACGAGCGGCATCAACTTCCATCTCTTCAGGATAGGAATCGGCTCAAAACTGCACTTTCATGACGCAATCTGTCATGCTTCGGGGCGACACAGAAAGGAGTCGCGATGGAAGCATGACCGAACCCGCTTTCCTGCGGACGTCATCTCCTTTTTGCTCTCCGGCGCGGCGGGAAACTTGCGTATCCGGACGGGAAGGATATAGATGCACGGTCCATCCAACAGTTGCGCGTCTTGTCCGCCGGGCCTATCCACTTGTCCGTTGTCATAAAAACTTCCTTAACATAAGCCTTCCCGCTGTATCGGGTAATGCGGGTTCATACTCGAGTTCGTGGACAATATCGGCATGTTGAGGATTATTGCTCGCTTTTCCCGCCACCAACTGAGCCTATGGTGCTCATCGTTACCGACGACAGTATGTTGCTCCCGGGAAACCGTTTACCCTCGCCTCCTTGCGAGCACTTCCTCATGTTCTATACATAAAGGACATCTCTTATCAAATAGATACTGGAAATTTTCCGACAAGTGCCGGTTTTTTAGGCTTAAGTATCTCTCTCCCCGCTCCTGCCGTGCTCATCCCCGTGAATTTTTGAGGTATTTTAAACGAAAAACAGGGAGAAGGTAACGAATTTGCCGCCTCAATGGTATCCCTTTTAGCAGTGATTTGAACTGTAGAGGTTAAAAGGGACGAGAAAGTGGCTCTCTTGCAACGGACAGTTTCTTGTTTTGCTTCATGTCCAATAGGGTAATTGAACCTTATATATACTTAAAACCCTGAGCAATGATTTTGAGCTTTACAGGATTTCGTAAGGCAACAGACATTCCTGTCGCCAACCCATTGTGGATGTATGCTCGTATCCACTGGATCAAAGTATACCTATCTGTCCGGACCAGGCGCTTTCCCGTCCTGTCCCTGCGCACTACCTTTCCTTTTCAATTCCCAGACTTCAGTGAAGTCCGTCTCAAAAATACTAATGGCTTTTTCTTCAAACGCCGACCTGTCGAAATTTCCAAAATTAACCGCTGATGCCAGGACCAGCTCAATTGTATGCCCTTCTTTTGCCGAGACGGCGAAATAAGCCTTCTTGATTGCCTCCGGATTGTTGTTATGAAAACCCAAATACTTTATCGGGACGCCGTGCTTTTGAAAGTAGTATTCAAGGGGAATGTTAGCTGCCCAGGACGAATACACAGCTTCTTGCGGCTTAAGCCTGTTTTTCAAAAAGAGTGTTACGCGTTCGGCATCCCTGAATGTGCCAATCGAGAGGTTGCCAAGCTCGTCCCTCTGGTAGGGCGTTTGCTTTCCCACCACAAGCAAAGCAAGAGCCAGTGACAGGGCAATCACCAGTAAACACGCTGACCAAGGACTGAAGCTCAGCTTTTCTCCACGTCTTTCGTTTACGAAATCCAGAAACCGCCTGTGAATAAAGTACAGACCGGCAGACACGCCGCCCATGTAAAGAGGAAGAAGAGGAATCCAGCATCTCGCGAAAGGGAGCACTCTCTGCGCGAACAACAATAGAAGGCACCAACCGATCACCACCAGGGAAAGATTTACCGGTTGTGGCGATAAGCGCCTGTGAAACAATACCGACAGTATGAACCCGAGAAGAAACAAGAAAGCAAGCGGCAAAGGAATAGCGATATTCCAGCTTGACCACATGTCCTTTACATTTCCGGGAAACCCTCTCAAAAATTTCGACCATGCGAGTGACCGAACA
>JACVIW010000215.1 GCA_015711695.1 Candidatus Geohydrothermomicrobium daggyaiense | reverse complement strand
GGCTGGCTGCGGAATGGATACTACCCGGGCGAGAAATCTTATGAAACAAGCGGATGAAGCATGGCAGAAAGCGTCGGTTGGTATAGAGAGTGCCGTGGAAGCAAACGCTATGCTTGTTGCGACTGCCATGTCGGGGGAACCACAAAGGGTTCAACCTGAAAAATTCTCCGGGATGACAGAAAGAATGGATGTTTTGATTGACCAGTTGAAGGGTGTCGCTGGTAAATACGAAAAGATGAGCGAACTCGCTGGTATAGAGGATTATGTGCGCTACGCATTAATGATGAAGAAAGCTGTGAACGCGCACATCGGCTTTGTGAAATTGATAAAAGCTTTTTTCGAGAACCTTCAGCCTTTTTTTCTCAGGGGCGATGTAGTTGGGCTTGTGAACGAAATAAACAGGGCGGATAAAGAATTCAAACAAATTAAAGATGAGAGGGACAAAGCGGCCAATCTGCTTAAAGAAGCAGCGAGATACAAAAAAGAGAAGAACTTAAGTGACTGAAAACTGAATTAGATTCCACATTCTATCGAATCTTTTTGTTACCAGGGGCCCTTCATTGCGGTTTAATAGTTCTCAAAAGATTTTTGAAACAGGTCCTTGAGTGCAGGATAAAGTTCCTTATAAATCTGGTAATTACGTTCATACGTTTTTAAATTAGAGGGGTCAGGATCTATTTTGTCCGTGTATGAGACGCACATTTCGCAAGCGTCTTCTATACTATCGAATGTGCCTGCGGAGACACCTGCCAGAAGAGCAGCTCCGAGCATCGCCGTATCGCTCTGTGAGCACGCGATTATGGGAAAACCAAAAACGTCAGCCAGTATTTTCCGCCATAGTTTTGATCGTGATCCTCCACCGCCGGAAATAACAAGTTTTGGCGATACCCCGAGTTTACTCATTAAAGTCAGACTGTCTTTCAATCCGAATGCCACGCCTTCCATGATTGACCTTATGACTTCCGATCTTCTCTTGGTAAGGTCTAATCCAAATAAAACTCCTTTTGCATGCGGGTCTCCGTGAGGGGTTCTTTCCCCTGAAAGATAAGGAAGAAATATAAGCCCTCCGCATCCAGGATGCGCCTTTTGCGCGGTCCTGTCCAGAAGAGAATATGGATCCTCGCCGCTCTGCTTTGCGTTTGAAGCTTCGGGCTCACCGAGCGTGTCAAGAAACCAGCGGAGCGAAAGTCCAGCAGATAGCATTACCCCCATGAGATACCACGTGTCCGGCACCGCATGGCAGAAAGAATGGATTCTCATCCCGGGGTCCGCGAGAGGAACTTTACTTGGCGCAAGAACTGTCCCGGAAGACCCTATACTCACCGCAAGACTTTCCGGGGTGATAACGCCCATGCCCACTGCGCTTGCCGCGTTATCGGCAGCCCCTCCGGCGACAGGAATACCCCTCGGGATTCCTGTTAACTTTGAAGCTTCTTCGCTTACATAGCCTGCCACATGGACAGATTCGATGATTGGCGGGAAGATGTTTTCAGGCAAACCGAGCTCCGCTATGACCTCATTGGACCACCGCCTGTTTTTCACATCAAAAAGAAGCGTGCCAGACGCGTCTGAGAAATCAGTGACCGCATTTCCAGTGAGCATAAAATTGATGTAGTCTTTGGGCAGAAGGATTCTGGAAATTTTTTGGAATATATCCGGCTCATGCTCTCTTATCCATAGCAATTTAGGTGCTGTGAAACCGGGAAGCGCCGGATTCGAAACAACAGAGAACAGTCTCTCGTTCCCTAAAATTTCCCTTATTTCTTCACATTGCGAACTCGTCCGCTGGTCGCACCAGAGGATGCATGGGCGGAGAGGTCTATTTTCCCCATCGAGAACGACGGAGCCATGCATCTGCCCTGACAGCCCGACTCCTGAGATTTTTCTTGCTTCCGTCGGGTTGTTAAGGCAAATTTCCCTTACTGCTTCGACGGTTGCCTGCCACCAGTGAGACGGCTCCTGCTCTGCCCAGCCAGATGAGGGCGTGAATGTGGGATAAGCCTTAGACGTGGAAAGGATCAGGTTTCCATCGGGACTGATGATTCCTGCCTTCACTCCCTGCGTTCCAATGTCTATTCCAAGCAGGAGTTCCTCGCTACCCTTAATAGTCTTCATTTCCACCTCCGAGCTGGCACCCGTTTATGAGTTATGCTAAATTCTGTTTATCAATGAGGATTTTACTTTAACACCAATATCTTTCTCTTTCTGATAGACTATCATCGAGTGACTATCATCGAGTGAGAATTTGATGTTTCTCTCAAAAGAGTTTTTTGTGTTTCCCTTTGCGCTTGCTTCCTGTTTCTATTCGAAAGGAGCGTGTGAAAAAAATGGAAACCGCCGTGCTCGAAGCGATGAAAGAAGTTCACAGAACTGCACTCGAGATGTCGAAGCGCGGGCTTGTAGCCGGCACTTCAGGTAATTGCTCTGCTAGGGTCACCGATATGGATTTAGTGGTGATCACACCGACCTCGATCGAATATGAACTTCTTCTTGCTGAGGACATGTGCGTTGTTAGTATCGATGGTGAAAAAGTTGAGGGTAGATACTCGCCGTCGGTTGAAATCAACATGCATCTTGAGATTTACCGCGCGAGACCAGATGTGGGAGGCATTGTGCATACTCACCAGACTATGGCAACAGCTATATCCACAACCGGAAAGGGGATACCTCCCATACTTGAGGAGCAGGTTTTCAAGCTCGGTGGAGCTATTGAAATCGCCGAGTATGCTCTCCCGGGGACTATGGAGTTAGCGCTTAGCGCGGTTAAAGCGCTCGGGGATAGAAAGGCATGCCTGCTCCCTCATCACGGCGCCGTTGCGGTGGGATCGAAGGTAAGGGATGCGCTATTGAACGCGGAAATTCTTGAACGTACCGCCCACGCGTTTATCATTTCTCACCTTGTGGGCGGTCCCAGGGTAGTCCCGTTTATGGATATAACCCATCCGTGAAAAAGGCTCAAATTTTCATGAGTTTTCTACTTACCAGCTAACGGCTCTCATTTTTGGCATTTCGGACAATGATAACTGCTCCTCCCGCCGATTGTCACTTTTTTGAGGGTTGTACCGCATTTAGGGCAGGTGCCGCCCTTTTTCCTGTGGGGGATGATAAATAAATCTTGATGAGAATCGAGTTCGGCGTGAAGAGCGATCGCGCGTCTCAGGGTCCATTTCATCTTTTCATAAAGCTTTCGCATTTCATTTTCAGATAAACTCTCTACCTTACGCTCGGGGTTTATTCCCGCCTGGAAAGCGATCTCGTCTGAGTAAATGTTGCCTATTCCCGCGATCCTCTGCTGATCCATCAATGCCTGGTGAACGGTAGTTTTTGTTCCGCTCATTGCCTCCTTAAAACGCTTGAAAGTAAATTTGCGGTCGAGGGGCTCCGGACCGAGTTTTGATATGTCTTCAATTTCATTCTCACCAAAAGTTGCGAATAGAGAGACTTTCCCGATCATACGCATATTGGTGTAGTGAAGTGAGCCCGAATCGAAAACAAATTCCACGCGAGAGTAAGGAGGGGGCGGGCTTCCTTTTTCGGTATATACTATGTCGCCAGTCATGCCGAAATGAAGAAGCAGCGTGCTATTCCTGTTTGTACGTACTAGCAGATATTTTCCCCGGCGCGTTACCGACGTGAATTCGGCTCCTTTCAAGCTCCTGGAGAAAGAAGCCGCTTCAACGCCTTCAAGTATTCTTTCATCCCTAACAATAACATTTTTTACAGGCTTGCCGAGTCCGTATTGTTCTAATACTGATTTTCTCGCTTCCACGTCTGGCAATTCAGGCATGCTTACCACCCCTTTTCCTCGAGCATTTCTTTTAGCCTGATGGCGTTCCTCACGGCAAAACCGCGGTAATCATTATTGAAATACGCGAATACGTCCCGGTTGGACTCGAGGTGTGAGGCAATTTCATCGCGCAAAGCGTATAACTCTTCAGTCGCGTAGCCAGGTGCTTTTTGACTCCTTCCCCCGTGCATTCTATAGAAGACAAAACTCGCAGTTACTCTTCTTGGTCCTGGATAAAATGGACTGTCAGCAAAGCAAAGAGCGATATCGCGCTCTTCGAGTAAGCTATAGACATCCTCGCAAAGCCAGGATTCATCCCGGAACTCAAAAACGGTTCTGCAGTTTTTCGGAATAACATCGAGGAATTTCTCAAGCCTACCAAGTTCGAGTTTCCACTTCGGGGGTAGCTGAAAAAGAACGGAGCCGAGCTTTTTACCCAGGCCAGAGGCGTTTTCAAAGAATCTCCGGATTGAGTCCTCAGGGTCTTTCAATTTCTTAATATGGGTAATGAAACGATTGGCTTTTACCGTGAAAATGAACCCATCCGGCGTCGTCGTTGCCCATTTATGGAAAGTCTTTTTTTCGGGCAGGTTGTAGAACGTGTTGATTATTTCGACGGTTTGAAAAAAACGCGTGTAGTATTCAAGCCATTTCGCCTGACTCAAATTTTCTGGATAGAATACGCCCTTCCAGTGGGGATAAACCCATCCGGACGTTCCTATAAGTATTTCAG
>JACVIW010000214.1 GCA_015711695.1 Candidatus Geohydrothermomicrobium daggyaiense | reverse complement strand
GCCAACGCTTTTTTTAAGCCTGATAAGAACAACTTAGCGGCTCCTGAAGCAGGCTCACGACCCTCAACTTTCTCTCGTTCACTCATCCGAAGGGAAACCGCCGCAAGTAAACCCAGTAACTCTCCAAACGCTTCAAAATCAATCTCCCGCGCCCCGGCTGAAAGAAAACCTGAGAGGGCTTCCGGAGTAAACGAGTTCAAGCCGGTGACGAGCTCCTTAAGCCCATATATTACGGAGTTTATAAGGTCAGGCACGCTCCCTACGATACTCAAAAATAAACCTGCATCCTCCCACATGATCGCCTTGACGAGAAGAGCAGCGTTCTCCGGATCGAGATTTTCAAGAACAATGCCCACTTTCTTCTTAAATGAAGGACTTTTTAATAGCTCGGTTATGATCCTCGACAGACCCTCGAAGAGTCCTTTCCTTGTTGTCCGGACATCCATGAAATCTCTCCTATAGTGTCTCGCAGTCGAAATACCACCGCGCAACCTCCATCTGGCAGAGCTGCTTGCCTCCCATCCATAATTGAACTATCTTCAGGTCGCGCCAGTGCTTTTCAACGTCATAAACCCGGTCAGAGCCATAGGCACCCATAAGTTTTACCGCTTTCCCCAAAAGCTCAAGAGCCCTGTCGCACGCGAAATATTTTACGGCTCTTCCTTTCGCCACAATTTCATCAGACCATCTTTCACCGTATATATCGGGACGGTCAAGCATCCTTGCAAGCTGATACCCGCTAAACCTGATGACCTGGGTGGCGCTAGCAAGGTCAGCGAGAAAACCCGCGACATCGTCATTTTCTTTCAGCGGTTTTCCGCGAAAATAGATCTCCGAGCAAAAGTCATAAAGAATCTCATAAACGTTGAGCATCACGCCGCACACAAAAGCAACGCTTCCCATGTTCCCGAAAGACAGAACCTCCTTGAAATATTTGAGGTCATCGCCGGGTCCGTGAGCCCTGTACCACGATGGAACTCTCACGTTCTCGAACCATATGTCACCATTTTTGTCCGCTGCCATCCCCGCTTTTTGATACGGAGGCCCCTGAGTAACGCCTGGCGTATCCGCAGGAACAAAGATAAATGCGAAATCTCCGGGGTCAGTCGAGCCAGGGTTGGTCGTGCAGATGACCCCGAAAAGATCTGCGACACCGCCACTGTTAGTAGGCCAGAGCTTATGCCCGTTGATAACCCACTCATCCCCTTCAAGCCGAGCAGTCGTCTGGATGGTGCTTCCCTTCACAACCTCAAAGTTCTCTATGTCAGCTCCGCCCTGTGGTTCAGTCATCGCGTTGGCAGAAAAAACTGGCTCTGTGGTCTGGCAGAACATCGGAGCGAACTCTTCACAAAGCCTCCTGTTAACATGAGGCTCAACGCAGATCATTACAAGAGGCCAGAAGACAACACCGAACGCAACGGCGATCCCGGAATCCGCTCTTGCTATCTCTTCGAAAATCCTGAAAGCTCCAGTCCCGAGATAATCAGAATGACCGAGCCCCCAACCCCCAAGATCTTCGGGGAACAGAATCCTCTGAAACCCAAGTTCTCCCATCAGTCGCCTAAAGGCGGGCTCAATAAGTTTGTGCTCCTTCCAATCCTCATCGAAAGATCGCCTGAAAGGGATTACGTAAGATTCCGCCCAGTCCCTCACTATCGCCCCGAGATATTTATCAAGTGGCGAAAGATACTCAAGGGGTCGTGAGAAATCGTCGATCCTCGTCATATGGCCCCTCCCTTTTACAGAGTCTTTACACCGTAAGAATGCTCCGCTGCTCTTATGTTTGAGACGGTTCCCGGTAAAACATATGACTCGAGCGTTTTAATATCTCTCCAGTATCGCTCGAGGTTCCATTCAGTCGCGTATCCTGCGGAGGCCATGTGTTCCATCATGTTGTCAATGCACTGTGTGGCAATCTCAAACACGTGCGTCACCAGGGCGCTTACCAGAAAAAAAGCCGAAGTGCCAGACGCCTCTCCACTTAAAAAATCAGCAAGCATTTTACCCATGCCATAAACCAGAAACCTTGCGGAAGCGATGCGAGAAGCAATAGACCCCATCAAATCTGCGACAAGCGGGTTTTCCCTGAAGATGTTTCCCTTCCCTTTTATTACCCTGGTATCCCCCCACTCTTTATGAATCGCGTAGCACGCAAGAACCGCTCCCATCGAAGCGGCAGCGCTCGTAGCTTGATAAATATTCATGAGTTGGATAAACGCTTGATGCCCCCTGCAAATGATGAAATCCTCGCTAACTTCAACATCATTGAAATCCACGTCCGCGTTGCGGCTTGCCGCAAGACCGGTGGTCTTCACAGGTTCTCCAAGCATAATTCCAGCTGTTTGAGCAGGAACAGCCACAATAAGAGGATCGCCGTTTTCATCCGCGGCGACAACGAGATAAAGACTCGCGTCACTACCGGAGACCTGCGGTCTCACCCCGGTGCCTGTAACCACTAATCCCCCGCTGACAGACTTGACATCCACCTGATAATAAAGACCCGCAATGCCCTTCCCTGGTGTTTGCCCTTTACGTCCGTAATAGGGCAAAACAAGTGAACATATCACTGGTTTTTCTTGCTCGAAGAGCTTGAATATCTCATCCGGGATTCTGCCTCCGTTGTCCTGGCTGCTCAACGCCAAGTATTGAAAAGCAAGGACATTCGAAAGGACAGCCGAGATGCCAGTGTCAGCAAGAGCGGTATGTTCGCAGGCTAAAACCGCCATAAGTGGAAATCGCATTCGCTCACGCTCATCATCCGGGGAAAGAATCATTTTCTGCAAGCCTATGTCAGAAAAAAGGGTTTTCATTGCGGGAAGGAGAAGGGTATCATAATCTTCGCGAAGGGAAAGCCTTTTTGAAATGACTTCCTTTTCAGCCCACTCCTCAATTGTTTTGGATAACGCGATGTCCGATTCGCTCAACCATTCCCGGGGCACCGGGAAAACATCCAGATATTTCATCTTAACCCCCCGTCTGACCAGCTGGCTGTGCCTGCGAGCCGCTCTATGTTTTTCCTGCCAATTATATCGCGCTATCCCAGAATATCATTCCTCTCACTTAAACCCGCCGAAACAACAAAACAGATTGTAAGGAGATAAACGGTGATTGTTATTATTTTGAATGCAGATGAACAAAGTCAACGTCATTAAACATCTTCACCATAAAAAGACAATATAAGTTTATGGCTGTAGAAAAGCAATCAACGATTTACCAAGACTTGCACACGTTATTGGTATATGCTTTTAAGCGCCAAACAGGAAAAAACAATGGAAGTAAACGCTCACAGAAAGTCGATAACTACGAGAACTAGTCTTATCGCAGCGCTTTCGGTAAGCGCGGGAACAATCGTGCTCATAATGTATTTGACCATGGACAAATCCACCTGGTCGACGGTGTCAAAAATAAATCCGTTCATCTTTCTCATTTTGCTAGGGCTTGTTACTGGAAAATGGTTTTCCACCTGTTTGAGAACACTGGTTCTTATAAGGGCCACAGGCGAAAACCTTTCTTTCTGGAAAACCGTAAAGTCAGTTCTTGCGGGAAGTTTCACCGGCTCGGTAACGCCGTTCCATGCGGCCGGCATCCCCACAGAAATATTCTTTCTTACGAGATACGGTTTAAGCGCCGGCATAGCAACTGCAGTGATCACGAGCGGTGCCGCGATCTCTATACTGTTTTTCATCCTCGCATTGCCTGTGATTCTGGTATTGAGCGCGGCAAAAATCGAAGTAAGTTTCGGGGTAAGAACTCTTCTCGTGACAGCGGGAATAATAGGTTTTTCTTTTTTCCTTATCGTCATATACTCGATGAAGGATCCCAAAAAGGTAGCGAATTTCTTGAGGAATCACTCACCGGACTTTATAAGATCGAGAGAAAGCTTTGAGAGATTCATCGAAAGGTTCACAACAGCGATCGGAGATTATTCCCGGGGTCTAGGCTTAATTCTTAAAAGCGGGAGCAAAACGCTTGCAAGCGCTATTTCGCTGACTTTCCTCTTTTGGGGATCTGGTTTTTTGGTCGCGCCTTTCATTCTTGTCGGCCTTGGATATCCCCAGCATTTCTGGAAAGCCATGCTCGCCCAGCTTGTTGTTTCCTGCCTCCAGCCATTTATTCCGCTTCCCGGCGAGAGCGGATTCGCGGAGGCTGTGTTCGCCGGTGTCTTCATTATTTTCGTGCCGAGAAATCTTGTGGGATTCGTAACTCTATCCTGGCGTTTTTTTATGTTCTACTTTGTTCTTCTCATTCAGGGAATAGCATTCATAATAGCCGTACGAGATGCCGCCAAAATAAAGCGAGAGAGGATAACGCAAAACTTATCGCGAACCCAATGTGAAACCGGAAGAGTGTCGCCTGATAAATAAGCCAACTTGTTCAAGCCTGTCTTTCAAGCGATGTGCCTTACCTGAGTAGAATTTCTCCCGGCAACAAACCCGTTTTATACTCACCATTCTCAACGACAACGGTGCCGTTAACGATTACAAAATCAATACCTGAGGGATAGGCTCTCGGTCGGTCGTATGTAGAATTGTCCCT
>JACVIW010000213.1 GCA_015711695.1 Candidatus Geohydrothermomicrobium daggyaiense | reverse complement strand
TCACTTCGCCACCCATCCGCAGTCAACGAGAAGGTCAGTGCCCGTGATGAAAGATGCCTTTTCGCCTGCGATGAAAAACACAGCCTCGGCAATTTCCTCCAGGGATGCCCAGCGGTTGAATGCCTGCTCTGCTTCTCTCATTCGCTTGACCTCTTCATACGGAAGCCCTGTTCTGCCGGACTCTATCTCGATGTCTCCCCGCAACATCGGGGTATCCACCGAGCCGGGGCTTATCGAGTTAACTCTTATGTGGTGTGGCGCAAGTTCCCAGGGAAGAGCGCGCGTGAAAGCGATCACAGAGCTCTTTGTTGCCCCGTAAACGGAATAGTCAACCTGGCCGACGTGTCCGGAGACGGACCCCATGTTGACGATGGATCCGCCGCGCTGTTTTTTCATTACGGGTACAACATATTTGCAGAAAAGGAATGCACCGCCGAGATTGACCCGTACCACCGAAAGAAAATCCGCCAGGTCTATCTCTTCCACCGGGCTAACAAGGACTATCCCCGCATTGTTAACAAGCACGTCAATACCGGCGAATTCATCCAGAACGAGCTCGATGAAAGAGCGCACGTCACCCTCATCGCCAACATTGCCAACCGCTGATAGACATGTCGATCCCGTATGTCTGATTGAGGCGGCCACTTTTTCGATGTTTCTGTCAACGTCAAAGATTGCGACTTTGTACCCGCTACGGGCGAAGAGTTCAGCGGTTGCCCTGCCAATGCCGCTTGCCGCACCCGTTATTATCGCCACTTTTTGCGTGTCCGATTCAGACATTTACACCCTCCTTTCAGTTCCAAGGATTCTCCGTGCTTCATCTATGTCCGCTACGTGTCTTCCGAGACTTTCAGATACTTCTTTTATCTCTCGAACGAGTTCATATGTCGTGCTGACAGTGCCATTTCGATTGAACGGGTAATCTTCAGTGCCCACCCTCACGTGGTCCCCGGAAACGATGGCGGCCGCAAGGATTTTCATCTGGTTTTCGCCCATTATGCTTACTGTACAGACACATCCCTGCGGCATCAATTTTCTTCGATATATTCTTCGATTGTGTGAGGAGACCAGGTTCCCCCCGGCTACCCGAAGAAGAGCGTTGTAACGTAAGGTTGTTTTAACAATCCTTTTTTATCAGATATTCGAGGTTCCATATTGAGCCGCTTTGCCAGATCTCAAACTCGGGGATGACTCCGTGGCGTGAACATGCGCTTGCGTATACTTCCATCTCCCCGCGGCCATGGAGCACGTTGAACTCCTCCCGCGCGAAAGCCTTGTCGTGATGGCTCAAAATTACCGAGATCATGTCCGCTTTCTTTTCGAATACGTCCGCTCATTCCTCCAGCGTGGCGCTCGACATCCCACACTGAATTATCACGTCGTATCTCGAGCGGATCTCGTCTATAACCTCGCTCCATCGCCCTTCGGCGTGAGTGTGGTAAACGCTTGCCCCGGCTTCCAGGCAAAGAAGCGCATCCTCCGCGATAGAATCGGGCGTCCTGGGATAATCAATATCCGGATGCAATCAGCAGATGTTCGAAATCGCGGTGATGATCAGCGGATTTTCTTTCCAGTTTTCCATCGGTCTATCTCCTTTCCCGAACATGGGTGAATTTCATGGATTGACTGGGCAAATGTGATGCGCGACCGTTTGATTCATTTGAAGTTCAGTCCTGTTTGGAAATGATTATTCTTTTCAAGGGGGGTTATCCTTCTCAAACCGTCTTTGGCGAGCACATAGCAGTCCTCAACACCTATGAGTGTGTTCTCGTAAGGTTCCCACGCCTCGATTTCGAGCGCCATGTTTTCCTCAAATGTTCCGTCAAGTATCTCGATAGGCCCGAAGAGGTGTTTTTCCTCACATTCGAGGCCTATGCTGTGACCTGTAACCATCGCAAATCCTTCAGGGTGAATTGACCTGTAATGGGCGGTTGCTTCCTCGTGAATTTCTTTTATGCTGACGCCCGGTTTTATTTTCCGCTCATAGTACTCCTGGAGTTCTATGAGCCCTCGACAAGTTTCTGTGCGTTCGCTGGTACCGGACCGAGAACCACATGCCGGTTCACATCGGAAACATATCCGCCGCAAATGGCGCCGAAATCAAAACGAAGTATATCTCCCTTACTGACTGCCGTCCCGATGCCGTGAGCTTCGGGGTCAGAGCCACCGATACTCAAAGTCAGGTGATCCCAGGTGTCGGTGCCCTCATCAAGCATTTTCATTTTTGCGTGACACAAAAATTCGCTGTCGGTTACACCCTCGCGCGCCATACCAACGCACGCCAGAATCGCCTTCTCTGATATCCGGGTCGCTTTTTCAATAAGGGCAATTTCCTCTGGTGACTTGATCAGGCGTAACTCAAGGAAGACGTCATCCGCTGTAACTTTCTCAAGTTCGGGGTCTTTTGATGAGAGGTGGTCTGTCAAGAACCTTGACGCGGTGGATTCAAGACCAACCCGCTTGCCCCTCGCTCCCCATTTTTTGAGTTTTGACCATACAGACTGTCTGGCATCTTTCTGGTTGAGAATTCCTTTGTACTAGTTTGCCCAGCAGAATTTCTCAGTGCTTCTGAAAAGTTCCCAGTGGAGCAGGCAAACGTGACCGTCCCACCTGAGGATGGCTATGTTATGGTACATGTTTTTCAAAGCGAACAGAATTGGATTGGGCGCGCTCGGCAGGACGGGCAATCCCGTGAGGTAATACACGTTCACTGGCGAGGTCGCTATCACTAAATCAAGGCCATGTTTCTCCATCACTCTTGCCGCACGCTCAATGTCGAGTCCAAGAGGCTTCACTCTTTTCTCCTCCGGTAATCCCGGTCGGGTAACTATGTGTTCCCCGAGTTCCTTGATAATACTTGCTGAGCAGTTCTGCTTAGCGAAATCAACGAGTTCTTCACTGGTTATTTCTCTGCCCTTGATGGCAGACAGATAGCCGGTGAGTATGCATTCTATTGCGCTTCTGGCCTCTTCGGGAGAGAATTCCGGTTCTTTGTCCTCAAGGATGCAACGCGCGAAGTGCCCGTCCTCATGTTTGACCGATATTGTGTAATAGTGAGGAAACGGACCGTGTTCCAGTTCCGGTTCAAACCATTTCTTGCGATTTTCTCCCATTGCGCGGCTGAAGGAGAAAAAGCGAACTGGCCTGTCCCACATGTGGTTTTCAAATATCGTTCCCTGTGTACCGTGGATTTCCAGGCTGTTGAAAGGAACTGTCTGTTGAGTGAAACTGACAACCAGTTCACAGAAAGCACCCTTTGAGAAAGTCACGATTGCAAGGACATTATCTTCTCCTTTTTCTGGGAGCCCCGTAGCCTGTTTTGATAACATCGCTGTCACAGAATGGACACGGTCTTCGAGTATCCATTCGAGGGTTGCGAATTTGTGGGCTGCCATATCCATAAAGCATCCCCCACCGGCTTTCATGATATCGCCTTTCCAGGACCCGGGTTGGGTAATCCCCGCGATCTCATTGACTCCTCCATACGCTCTCACGAGCAGGACATCTCCAATCAATCCTTCTTTTATGACATCATGAATGTAGCGATGCGCTGGGAGGAAGCGGTGGTTTTCCGCGATCATGAATTTCACGCCAGCTTCTCTGGTTGCCTCAATCATGGAATCGCATTCCTCAAGCGTCACCGCCATTGGCTTTTCGCACAAAACGTGCTTTCCGGCTTCGGCGCATTTTCTCACAACTTCCTGGTGGAATGCGTGTGGGATTAGGACAAGCACCGCCTCGATGTCGCTTTTGAGGAATTCGCTCAGGTTTTTATACGCGGTTATGTTGCCGTGACGATAACGATTGCACATTTTTAGAGCATGGCGATAGCTCACGTCATACATCGCAACGAAATCGATGAGGGAAGATGCCGAGCAAGCGCTAGAATGGAAACTCCAGGCACACCCGCGCCTATGACGCCAAATCTGACAGTATCCATTGTCTCTCCTTCCGTTAGGGTTTTTCCTTGGAAAATAAGTCGCGAGGTCAGTTTCTTATTTCTCTGAGGTGAGAAATTTATTGCTCATGACAATACATGGTGCATATCAGCGTTTTGGAACCTCGCTTTCTGTGAGCATCTGGCTTTTGTGTAATTTTGTGTAATCAATAGTGATTTGCTATTCTTTTCGCCTTTCCAGGCTTTTGAAACCGTTGTTCCGCGTGTAATTTTTCGTGAGTGTCAATTTGACATCAGTCCATTTCGTCCTGCACCATTTCGACGAGTTCTTTGAAACGGAGCGCGTCGCTGATTAGGCCGTCAACATCAATGTCGCCGCACATATAAGCGGCGACCGGGTCCACTGTGCCGCTGAAAATCCCCAGAGCGACGTCCTCAGGCATGTTTAAAACCACCCCGGGATTTTCAATAGCCCCGGAACCGGCTTCGAATTTCTTCTCATTGACGCCGAACCAGCAGGTTGGCGTTCCCTCGATGTTGACCTGAAAACTGCAGTTGAATTCCTCTGCCTCATCCTGAATGTCCTCGCTTGAGTTCGCGATTTGCGTGAACAACAGGAAGTAGTCTTTCAGATCCTCGACGGTTAGCGCGCACTCTTCTATCTTTTCGATCACTCTTTCCTTGAGCTCCTCGTCAA
>JACVIW010000212.1 GCA_015711695.1 Candidatus Geohydrothermomicrobium daggyaiense | reverse complement strand
CCGAAAAGATTGTACTTTCTCCGAAGTTCTTCCGCGTATTCATTACAGTATCTCGGTATTGCGCCGTTACGGGTTTCAATAGCAACAATCGAGTCTGCAACCACACTCGGAATGCAGAAGCGATTGACGTGCCTCGCATCGGAAGGGCCCCGGAAAGGATGTGCAGGTATGATTAGACCGCCGCGCTTTTCCACTTCCACGCGAATCTCCTCGAAAGAAACAAGATAGTATCTCACATGACCATCCCAGCCGAAAATTAACATATCCCCTTTGTCAGTGTAAACCTCCATACCCCTGAAAACCCTGAAACCTCTCTTCTCAGCATACTCCCGGCAAACGTCAGCTCCCCTGATCGTTGAATGCTCGGTCACGCACACAGCATCCAGTCCCAGCTGGCAGGATCTTTCCACCAGCTCCTCGGGAGTAATCGATGAGCATCTCGAAGATACATTTGTATGTATATGCATGTCGATAAGCATTTATGTTCCTTAAGTTTCTCTGGTCGTCCAGTACGAAAATGAGACCACAATTATCTAAGGCTGTCTAAGGCTGGCGCAGTTTAAGCTTATAGTAAAGATCAGCACCCGACGCACTGCCGCAAAAATTCTACAACATCCAGTCGATTAATTGTAAATGCTGCACGGCCAGGCGAGCATTTGTCAGTTTTTGGACCTGAATAATATTCACCGTACACTCTATAGGAATTCAAGCACAGGTCACGTCACCGATCACACAATATCGAAAGACTACAGTTTTTTTGAAAAGAAAATTAAGGCTATAATTTCAACCCATTTTGTCTTTGTTTTGCTCCATTTTCTTTCAATATCGGGCTTTTCTTTTACCCTTACATTCAACTAACATTCAACCACTCCGGGATTCCAGGCGAGCATGAAGTAAATGCGAAAGCGCGGATTCGGCCCGGGGATAAGATTAGAAACACCGACATGTAATATTTCACCTAAATCAAAACAAACCAACATATATTTATGCACTATACGGGGGAGTGCAAGAAAACAACCACACGGGCAAGAATTCTGCTATATCCGGAAGAGCGCCTACAGGGTAATTACAGTGTCTGGATTATAATTATTTGACTGACATAAGCGGTTAATCGCAACTTTTACGCGCAACTTAGAGCCAAGAATTATGAAATTATGAAATTCTGAAATCCAGTGGTTCTTTTGAGTCCTGCGTTGAATTTCCTTTCAAGAAATCGTAATAAAAAATTAAAAAATGGGTCATCGCTGATTAGAAGTTATGGCCAAATATAACTCGAATGCCGTGTTAGAAAAGAAATGCTTGAAACAATGCTATTTACAAGCGTATAATTAAACAAAATCAGCTTGTTTTTTTCTTACAGATTGGCAATTGTTGACCGGGTCGGGTTTAAGTGGAGGTTGGGGATTTGGAACAGGATCACACGTCTGTCTCTTTTTTAAAGCATGTTTACTTATTCTCCATTCCCATTGACACCGTAATTCTGTTCATAGATAAGATTCCCCCGGCTTTTCTTTCTGACAAGGCTTACGTTACTTAATTGAAGGAAAACACGTTATAAAGATAGAACAAGAAAATGAGGTCCTTATTTTAGGGGGGTGCTTTCCTTGGATAAAATGAAACCTTACGTTAGAGGGCTCATACTCGCTCCGATATTTGCTGTAGCTGTCTTTATCTGGATTCTGTTTTACGACAAAATAGGTGGGACAACATACTGGTCCGCCCTTGTGGCTTTCGCCATATATGTCGCCTCAGGGTCAAATCCAAAGAAGCTTCCCTGGATGCTTATCGGCGGTTTAATAGGCGCTGTCCTGGGACTTCTGACATTTTATATTTCCATGCTTGTCTTTCCTACGTTCTCGATACTCTCAACTGCAATCGCCGGAGCAATATTTCTCTTTGTTGCCGCTCTCATAGGAGCACCTAAAACGAATGATCTCCTTCCGATGACAGTCGTTGGATGGGCAGCGTTCATCGGCGGGATGCTCCAGTACATGGATCTGATCGGCAGTTTCCTCCTGTGGGCAATTCCTAAAACACTTGCGACTTTCATGGGAGTATTGCTTTCTATCTCAATTGGAGTCCTGTTTGGACCTCTGGTTGCAACACCGCTTCTTGGGTCGGAAAAGCCCACGCGCGCCAGGAGCGCCACTGAATAATGGTAGTTACGAATTAAGGAGATGAGGGGATATGAGAAGCCTTAAGAAAACGTTCGCGGTCCTGATATCTTTTATCTTGCTTTTCGCCATACCTATCGCAACGCTTGGCGGTGATATCTCCGCTCAGACTGACGAAAAGGTGACTGTAGTAAATAACCAGTTTCTTATAGGCATTCAGGACCATTCGGGAAAAGTTAAGTCAGCCCAGGTAATTGACTGGCTCGCGCTTGACGGCGACGGCACAATCACTTTTGAAAGAGAGCAGGCACTTCCCGATCCCCCCAAAATTCAGGGAATGAGCGGTTTTACCGTGCCCGCTGTTGAAGACGGGAAAATGGTTTGGAAGAACTTAAACGTAAAAGGACCGGCAAATCTTGTCTCAACTGGAACGCTCAGCAAAAAGAGCGTCGAAGAAGTCTTTGAAAAAATTCCCGTTGAAATCACATACCGTTACTGGCTTGATGGCAAGGAATACAAAGACCCAAACGAGATAGCGGGAAAGAGCGGTCATTTCCGACTTGAGATGACCGCCAGGAATACCTCAAAGAAGAAAACAGAGGTTACCTACAAAGACTCCACAACAGGTGAAATGAAAACCGAAAAGGTGGAGACTTATCTGCCCGTCATAATTTCCCCCACCTCTTGGGATTTTGATAATCGGATCTTTTATAACATGAAGGTTGACCCTAACGGGGTTATCGTTTACGCGCCCACAACTTATAAACTCGGTTGGTCACTCACCGTGTTTCCCCCTGCAACAAAGGAAGAAGAGACAATATGGCTCGAGGCGGATGTAAAGAATTTCGCTCTTCCGCCGCTAACACTTGCAGTGCTTTTCGTCATACCGGAAGGACAATTAAAAAGTCAAACATCAACCCCCGCGCAGTTCCTTGATGGTCTAACACAACTTTATAACGGTGTGATCCAGCTTGGCGGCGGGCTAGGTCAGGCTGTGGCTGGACTCGGCGCCACAAATGTCCCTGACACATTGATATACGGAATCAACCTGATGGCGGGTGGTCTGAACCGAATGGTAGCACCTGACGGACTTCCTAAAGCCCGCTCCGCGATTACCGGGCAGATGATACCCGGTGTAATTCAGGCAGTCAATGGAATTGGAAGTCCCGAAACCCCGGACACTTTGATTTATGGAATGACTCAAATAGAAGGAGGTTTGAACCGGATTTCTGCTGGAATCGGCGATCCGGAAACAGGGGACACGCTCCTTTTCGCGGCAAACGCAATCGAGGGCGGACTGAACAAGATGAAGGAAGGAATCGGTTCACTTGATACCTCCGGAACACTTCTAAACGGTATCAGCCTTATCGCAGGCGGTCTTGAGCAGATGAAAGCGGGAATCGGAAGCGAGAGTAAAGATGGCACGCTACTTTACGGCACCGCTGCAATTCAGGGCGGACTTGAGCTGATGAAAGCGGGGATTGGAAGCGAGCACACCCCTGATACACTGCTCTTTGGAACAAACGCAATTCAGGGCGGGCTTGAGCAGATGAAAGCAGGAATCGGGAGCGAGGGCACACCTGACACCTTGCTTTACGGCGCCGCCCAGGTGCTCGGTGGTTTGAATCTTATGAAGCAGGGTATAGGTTCGCCGAGCACACCCGACACTCTCCTCTTCGCGATTACCGCAATGACAGGCGGACTGCAGCAGATCTCCGAAGCAATAGGAACCGAGACCACTCCTGATACGCTGCTCTTCGGTATTAAGAGCGTCTCGGACGCCGTTGACCATGGACCACCTCCACCAGGAATAAAAGGCGGGTTCGAGCAATCCCTTACGGCTCTGAATCTCTTGAAATTCCTTATCCAGCAGATAGAACTTACGACAAGGCCCGGAGGTCCGCTCAATAATTATGTGACAACAGTAAGAGATGCGATGGGACCTGGCGGCGAAGCATATGATTATGTGAATACGAATATTGATGAACCGCATAAGACCTGGCTTTTGAACAGAATGTATAACTACGCCAACAGTTACTACAACCAGCTCAACAGCGCCTACGGCGCAATATTAAGTATCAACGCCACCGCAAACATAATCCTTCCACAACTTGATGGAAGCATTGAGGATGTGCAGGAGGCAATAGCGGGAATCGGCGATCCATCGACTCCCAATACTCTGCTCTGGGCAATCGACCAAATCAGACTCGGGCTCCTTCAAATAAAAGCTGGCATAGGCTCCGCATCCACGCCTGATACTTTGCTTTACGCGGCAGCCGCCATAACCGGAGGCTTAACACAAATGAGTGCCGGAATCGGCAGTGAGAGTACTCCCGATACCCTCCTTTACGGCGTGAGCGCAATCAAGGGTGGGCTGAACCTGATGAAGGCAGGAATCGGAAGTCCTACAACCCCGGATACGCTGCTTTTCGGCACCGCTGCCATCAAGGGGGGACTGAAGCAGATGAAGGCAGGAATCGGCA
>JACVIW010000211.1 GCA_015711695.1 Candidatus Geohydrothermomicrobium daggyaiense | reverse complement strand
GCGTTTCGATTTTCATGCCAACCCACAGAGCCGGAGCTGAGATTCAAGAAGACCCCATAAGATTGAAAAATCTGGCAGCGAGGGCTGAACAGGAGCTTTTGGACCGGGGGTTAAGGTCACCTGAAGCGAAGAAAATACTCGAAAAGCCTAAAAAACTTATAAAGGACGGGCTTTTCTGGCATTATCAGAGCGATGGGCTTGCTATTTTTTCAGCGAAGGATTTTTACAGAGTCTACAGAATTCCACTCAGATTCAAAGAAAGATGTGTTGTTTCGGACAGGTTTTATATAAAACCACTTCTGCCAGCATTGAGAGGAAACGAAAGATTTTTTGTACTCGCCTTAAGCCAAAAGGGAGTAAAGCTTTTTGAGGGCAGTGCTTATGGCATTGGTGAAGTCGATACGGGGAACCTTGTTGAGAATCTGTCGAGCCTTCTAAAGGCTTATAAAGGAGAAAAACATCTTCAGTTCCATTCCGGGGCCGCGGAAAAAACTGCCGGAGGGTTTGAAAGGGTTCCCATCTTTCACGGTCACGGGCCTGGAAAGGAGGACAAGAAGGACAAGATTTACCGCTATTTTATGGCGATTGACAGGGTTTTGCGGGATTATCTTACGAAAAACAATGCGCCTGTTGTTTTATGTGGAGTTGATTATCTCATACCAATGTATAAGGAAATCACTGGTTTAAACCGCATAGCGGACGGTGCCATTACGGGTAATCCAGACGAGTTAAGTACTAAAGAAATACACAGACGCGCGCTGGAGATACTATCCGATGATTTTACATTGCCCTTGAAGCGTGCGATTGAGAAATACAGGGAACTTGCGGGAACAGGGCACACCTCTACCGACGTAAAGGAAATCGCACCCGCGGCTCACAAAGGGATGGTGGAAATCCTCTTCGTTGATGTGGATGCTACCATATGGGGACGCTATGAGGAGGAAACCGAAGAGGTTGTCATACATGAGGAACGTCAACCTGATTCAGAGGACATTTTAGATATCTGCGCTGTGGAATCTTATTTCCGTGGAGGTGCGGTATACGCTTATACGAGAAACGAGATGCCCGAAGACGAACCGATCGCTGCTGTTTTCAGGTTTTGACCTTACTGGGTACGGGTTGAGAAATCAAAGGTGATTAAAACTAATGGTGGGGTGAGTGATGAAAGTCAGGGATAGAATGACCGAAGATGTAGTGACGGTTCAAGCGGACTGGCCGATAAAAAAGGCCTGGCAGATCATGAGGGAGCAGAAACTCAGACACCTGCCAGTTTTAAAGGATAATGAGCTTGTCGGGATAATTACCGACAGGGACTTGAGGCTTTATGCTACCGCGTCTTCCGTTCTACTCTCGGAAAAGAAATATCATGATTTTCTCATGGAGACGGTTCCTATCAGTCAGGCTATGACCAAATACCCCAAGACAGTCACGCCAGAAACAGATTTGAGGGACGCTGCAAAGATGATACTTGAGCTAAAAGTTGGAAGCCTTCCTGTTGTGCAGGGCGACAGGCTTGTTGGTATAATTGCTGAAACGGACCTTGTGCAAACGCTTATCGATATTCTTCCGCCCGATTGCTAAAAATGCTTACTTTTGAAAATGCTTAAGACATTTTAAAGGTGTTATTGGTAACAATCCATGATGGAAATCTCAAAAAAACGAGTTAGGGTACCTTTGAATTAATGTCTGATGAAAAGTAGTACCGAGCGAAAAAACAGCCTGCATATTCTCATTTAGTTTGCCTATTTTTTACCAGAAACTCAATAGCGATCGAGAATGATTTGATTTCCATGCCTGACGGAAGCAGAGAAATGGATACCACGATGCAGCGTTGCCCGAAGAGAGTGCCGTCATTAACTATGGCGTTGGTACCGATGGGGGTATGCCCGCCGACCAAGCATACATGGAAAATTGCACCGTGTCTGACGTGAGAGAACTTTATAAAGCACGTTTTTTGACCTGTTCTCGCATGGATCTCGTGACACCCTGCAGTTTGACCACTAGCGGATATATATATTTCACATTTCACGCCAGTCTACGCGCTTGACGGCTCCCGGTGAAATGAAACAACTGGTTCGATATTGATTTTGCCAATAATAGTTGCCTCAGGACAAATAAGCTCATCCCTTGCAATTTCTGGTTTTCTTTCTTCGAAAACCTAAACTGGCATCTGCCTTTCTGTTTATTTATCGTAAGAACACTGAAATCTGATGAATTAGAATCATTGGATGCTCTTATTTTCTTCGGGATTTCCGCTTTGTGTGGACTTATGAGGTATATCCTCAAGGCCTAAAAATCTTGATAATGCCTTGCCCGCGATTATTTCAAGTTCTTCCCTTGAGAATTCGATTTCCGGGCAAGAGGAAACATCAGGCTCAAGTACCGCTTTAAGCCACTGGTCAGGCGGGACTATTACGTTCAGGTAAGGGCCATCCGTTCCAAAGAATACCCGCCAGGGACCGACTTCGTCGAGGACCGTTCTGAGCATTCTGTAGAAATCAGCCGGTCTGCTTCTATACCTGATCTGCCATCCCGATATGTCGAAATATATGTTCGTTTTAACAGACGCGACAAGGAGCGCCTCTTTGTAGAGGTCATGTCCGACATGCGCCATCACTATTTTCAGCTCGGGAAAATCAGCTGCAACGTCGTCGACCATTACGGGCTGTGAAAAGCGGAATTTCAGCGGCGCTGGCTGGCTTCCTGTGTGGAAAAGGACGGGAAGGTGGTATTCCAGGCATTTTTCATAGAGTGGATAGCAGCATTTTTCATACGGAAAGAAACCTGAAGTTGGATGAAGTTTTAATCCCCTTACACCGTGCTCTGTAATAAATCTCTCGAAAATCTGTGCTGAGTTTTGCCTTCTCGGATCGATGGTGAAGAAAGGAATAAGCCTGTCGGGATATTTATTTGCGGCTTTGACTATTGCGAGGTTTTGTTCTTCGATGGGAACCGTTACTTGCCCGGTGGCAAGTTCATAATCAACGGCGAAAATACAACATTTATCAATACCAACCTTGTCCATTGATTCAATTAGTTTGTCTCCGCCTGGATCAGTAAGTATTGGGAGGAGATTATCAACGATAGCTTCGGGATCGGCTGAGTGACCGGTTTCTTTTCCAACCATTGCCGCTGCCATTCTTGCCATTCCAAGAAAAAAATCCCTGTGTATCCATCCTTCATCGACGAGATGTACATGACTATCAATTATCATGATTGCCCCCTTTCTGAAGTTATCTCCAACAAGAGATATATGGAACTGTTGCTCACAAAAAGTGCGTTATGCTTAGAGTTCAATTGTTACGCTAGGGTTTGGTTGACTTTATCTTTCAACACTCTCAGATAAAATCTTGGTTATGTCAAGTTATCTTCGTTTGTAAGGTTTTTTAAATCGGTGACAAAATCGTTAATAGGCCCCAAATAACGGTTTTCCAAATTTTTTAAAATGGTGACAAAATGGAGACAGCCACCGGATTGACAACAGATTACGGTTTTCGACATTTGCGTAAAACGGTGTCAAGCACCGAATTACAGGTGTTGTGGAGGGTTTGCTATATCAATGTATATCAACCATTTGGTTGATTGAGAGTATTTTCTGATAAATTGTAAAATTTAACCAAATCAAATATATATAATTACTTTTAAAGATATATGTTTATATGTTTTTAATATGTGTTTAGCCGGGGGCGATGAAGCGTTAACCCGAAAATGGTCACCTGTGGGTTTTCTGCTGAGCCAATGGTGAAACCGACCGGTAAGGTCGGCTTTTCTCTTTTTGGAAAGAGAAAGCTACCCGCGCTATTATCTGTCCCATTCACATCTAAGGGGGTATGGGAATTGCGAGGAAGGAAGCATAAGTTTTTAGTTTCAGTAATAGCGGCTTTTCTTTTTCTTGCTTCTGTCCCTACTGGTTTAGGAATTCAAGGCGCCCACGCTCAGGAGTTTTATTCTTCGGGCTCGCTTCCTGAAATTGCAAAGAAAGTAAATCAGCTCATATATCCCACCTTTGGAAACCCTGTGATAGTTAGGCGCGGTGATATTTTCACGATTGAGTGGGATTGGCGGTTAAGCGATGGAACAATTCCTCTCTCAGCTCTTCCTATTAGCGACCCTGGGGACTGGGAAGTTTCTCTCATCACTTCTGTGGCCGCCAATGTTCAGAGTTACAACGGTTACGGAACTGAGAAAGATTTCTACTGGTCCAGGAACGAAGCGGATCCTTACGGTTACGGGCAGTATGATGACCCGGTTCACACTGTTCGGAATACAAGAAAGCTCAAAGTTCTTGATGTCAGAAGAGAGCCAAGTCTCAGGTGGCCTGAAGTCTTCGGTCAGGAGCAGTTCGTTGTCGACAGGATCGACGTGGAAATACCGCGCAGTGTGCCGCTTGACCTTTATGATATCCATGTTCTATTCAAAGGGGAAATTCCCGGGGGGTATCTTGATCTTATACCTCCTGAGAGGCGTGAATCCATAAGGGAGGACACACAGCCTCACGCCGTCCAGGTAATTAAAGAGTATAAAAACGAGATAAAAGTTCTTCAGGTTTCTGACATTCACGTTTACGGACAGGAAATCCAGAACGCGTTCGGTATAAACTACC
>JACVIW010000210.1 GCA_015711695.1 Candidatus Geohydrothermomicrobium daggyaiense | reverse complement strand
GAAGATGTCGTCGCGAAGATTAACGAAATAACTTCTCTCGAGGGGGCTGTGGAATACGACTCAGCAACCGCACAGACAATGCACGCTTTGAGCCACATGAAGATGGATTGAAAGGGGGTCTTCTTGAAATGCCTATAGACCTTGAAAAGGCACTCGGAGCGGAACTCGCGCCTGTTCCCTTCGAGTACGATCACAAGACTGTCATACTATATGCTCTTGGAGTGGGTGCGGGAGCAGATGCAGAAGATCTAAAATTTGTTTACGAGAATCCGCCCGGTCTTGCGGTGCTTCCCAGTTTTGGTGTTATCCCGCCGTTTCCAGCCCTGATGGGCCTTCTGGCTGTTGAGGGTGTTCAGATCAATCTTCTGATGTTGCTTCATGGTGAACAGTATCTCGAGATACGCAAACACCCCGTTCCCACCTCAGGAAAGCTCAGAACTTACCCCAAGGTAAGGAACATATTCGACAAAGGCAAAGGGGCGCTTATTGAAATTGAAGCGGAGACTAGAGACGAAGCGGGAGACGTTGTTTACTATAATATCTTCGGGGCTTTTGTTCGCGGAGAAGGAGGATTTGGTGGCGATAAAGGACCGTCGGCTGGAAACGAACCTCCGGACAGGGCGCCTGACAGAATAGTCGAGATGAAGACCCTTCCCCAGCAGGCATTACTCTACCGGCTTTCTGGAGACCCCAATCCTCTTCATGCCGACCCACAATTTGCTCAGATGGCGGGCTATGAAAAACCGATACTCCACGGGCTGTGTACGTTCGGTCACGCATGCAGGGCTATTTTAAAAGAGTACTGTGAGAATGATCCGGAAAAGTTCAAATCAGTGAAAGTGAGGTTCAGTCGCCATGTTTTTCCCGGTGAGACGATAGTGACTGAGATGTGGGATGAGGGCGGCGGAAGGATAATTTTCCAGGTTAAAACCAAAGAGCGCGGTGAGACCGCTATTTCTAACGCCGCCGCGCAGTTATTGATCTAACGGGTGATGCGAGCAGCACGAAAAACAACGCGCGTCGGGTACGGGTAGAAATAAGCGAAATACTAAACAACAGACCCGGCATTGCCGGGTCTGTTGTTCTTCGGATGTCCTGGACGCTACTCAGTTTCTTAAATATCGGAGGAGACGGGAAGTAAAGCCTTTGCCCTCTTAACGAAGCCGCTCGAGGATAACAACTTTGTTTTCGCTTCGGGGGCGTAGCGGAATTTTGAGGGAGGTCGAGCCTGTATCTCGGCGAAAGGCTTCATATTGTAGACGGCGAGGACCTTTCCCTTTCTGTCGAGGAAGGCTGCAGATAGCGGGAATGAAGTTTCTTTCATCCAGAATACGGCTTCGACCTCCCTGCACATATCAAAAAGTATGCCTTTATCGGTTTTCATTACTGCAACCGTGCAAGCCGAAATCTGGTCTGGGTCATTTATTTTCGCTGCGGTCACTTTCAAAGTTTTGGGATTATTATTATTTTCTAAAATCACGAACATGCCGGGCGATTTAAGCGAATGGAAAATGCTAACGCATATTAGAATACCGATGAGCACTAGCGGAATGAATTTGCAGAAAGCAACTCCTGAGCTCCGTAAAAACTCACCGGAGACTCTGAAAATATCTAATGTTGTTAGTTGAACTTGAGCGTTAGTATTCATCTCAATCTTATATTTAAATATCCATAGGAGTTTTCCCTTCAATACATCGCGGAATAAAAAAGTTTAATGAAATGGTGATTTTTGCGAAGAATTTTGACTTAAGCGGTTATGAAATTTTTTTGTTACCAGCAGTGTTTCTGCATGGGTGCTAAAAACTTCACTTAAAGTGCACTCAGCCATTAAGCGTTGCGCCTGTATATGACTTATTTGATCTTCTACAAGAATCGGTAAAGCAACAAGAATCTAAATTCCTTTTTCGTAAATCAGCTATTTCTGTCCTGCATGACCCTTTACCTGAAGTCGGAATAAATCTCAAACAAATCCCGATCCGTGCCTATGGGCGGGTAGGCAGTAGTGTGCATTTCCGGTTTTAGAGGTTGAGGGTTCTCGTGATAATGAGCTTTTGAATTTCAGTAGTCCCTCCGACTATTGTCATAATTCTCATGTCTCGCCATGCCTGCTGCATCGGATATTCCATCATATACCCATAGCCGCCCATTAACTGCATGCAGTGATACGCCACTTCATTTGCTACCTCGGAAGCATACCATTTAGCCATCGAAACTTCTTTGAGGCAGTCAAGACCTCTGTTGTACATGTCAGCGCAGCGATAAGAGAGCTCTTTGGCTGCTTCTATTTTGGTTGCCAGCTCAGCGAGTTTAAAGGCGTTGTGCTGGAATCTCGATATCGGCTTTCCGAATTGTTTTCTTTCCCTTGCGTAATCTATTGCCATTTTGAGAATACGCTCTGCTCCTGCATAGGCGGCGATCGCTATGAGTAGCCTTTCAGGCTGAAAATTGGACATAATCTGAAAAAATCCCTTGTTTTCCTCGCCAAGGAGATTTGAAGCGGGGACCCTCATATCCGTGAAAAAGAGTTCAGCGGTGTCGCTGCTTTTCAAGCCAACTTTGTCAAGTTTTCTGCTCACCTCGAATCCCGGCGTGTCCGTGTCGACTATAAATTCCGTTATCCCCGCGTAGCCGGCGTCCTTATCGGTTTTTGCCGCGACAATGACCCAATCTGCCCTTGCTCCATTACTAATGAATATTTTGTTCCCGTTTATAATGTAATAGTTGCCATCCCTGACAGCGGTTGTTCTCATTGCTGCCACGTCACTCCCGGCTTCCGGCTCGGTGACAGCCAGTGCTCCTAGTGTTTCCCCTTTTACCGCCGAGACGAGATATTTTTGTTTCTGCTCTTCGGTTCCATGGAGAAGGATCGCGGGTATTGCTACTTCCATGTGTACTCCGACGGCCGTGGCGAATCCGCTCGATCCTCCGCTTGCTATTAATTCCTCGAATAGCGCCACAATTGACCAGTAATCAGAACCACTACCACCGTATTTCTCAGGAACCCGCAACCCTAGGAAACCAAGCTCTCCCATTTTTCGAAAGGCTTCTATGTTGTATTCGCCTTTCTCCTCCCACTCCTGAGCGTATGGCGCTATTTCTTTCTCCGCGAACTCGCGGACTGATTGCCTGAGCATCTCATGCTCATCGGTGAACATCGGGTATTTTTTTTCCACGTTTTCCTCCTGAACTTTTCCTCAAAGGTTTATCTGTTGATCGTTAGCTTGACCGCAAAGCATTATATTATTTATATTTCAAGCGCGCTATAAGTCTTTTTTAAGAGCAATTCTACTTTTACACCGAGCGCCCGGATTTATCTTTTCCTACATAAGGCGAAACCGCCAGATGAAACATAATTGATGTCGGTTGTGATAGTCGGCAAACATGGATGTGGGACTTTAAACTACGAACGTCTGCGATATTCGCGTTTTATTTAAAAGAAAAGCTTCTTAAGGTATAGTATTCTCCACTCCAAATGCTTGATCCGCGATCGTCGATAATGATGTCCCGTAACTCGAAAGAGACTTCTTAGATCACAGGTGAACTCTTTTCAGGTAGGGGGAAAGGTGCTTTATCTTCTTCTCTTCTTTCAGAGCCCGGGGGTTCATTGAGGAATCTGTCGAATAGGTCCTCGAACATTTTCTCGAGCGGGCCAAAATCGAAGCGTCCTTCATCCTTAAATTTTTCAAATAACTCATTGAGTTTTTCGAAACCCCTGGAAAAAGGTGGAATGCTTTCTTCAGGATGGACTTCTTTTATCCAGCGTTTATAGAGAGCGTCGAATTTCTTGACATCCTTAGCCCTTTTCCTGAGTGAACTTACCAGTTCATCGCTTTCGGCGTGTTTAAATGTGAACTCATGATAGTAATCTGAAAGCCCCGCGAACAGATTTCCTGTTCCGATCTCCTTTTCCAGCTCGACAAAGAATAAAGCTCCTTTCTCATATATGATCGCGGTATATTGGGTTATGCTGCGGAATTGATGTGCGGGTGAGTCAACAGGAAGAATTCTTATCCCCCCCATCAAAGCGATCCTGTATGGGGTGAGTATTTGCTCCTCGAGAATTTTATCCCCTCTGTTATCACCGTATTTTAGGTAAAAAAACTTAGCCGCGAGGTAATTCACGAGAGATTCATCCTGCCATGGATGAAGGATGGGGTCGCTGCCTACAGATATGCCGAACCACTGATGGCATATTTCGTGAGCGATGACGAATTCAAGAGTGTCCGAATCAAAGGATGGGCCCGTTCGCCCGAACAATCCCTTCAAATCTTCCGGGAGTGATCGTTTTAGTCTCTCATAAAAGTTTTCACCTTTCGTTTGTTTCGATGGGAGTAGGGAAGAACTTATGAACACAAGCCCGGTGAACTCCATACCACCGGCGTTACCCGAGAGCGGAGCCTCGCATACGGTTATATTGCCATAGGGGAGAGGGCCGAGTTTCTTTTGATATTCACTCAATGCCGCAAGGGTGTAATTCGCGAGCTCAGAGGCTATGTCCTTGTTATCTTTTGAAACTGCGATCTTGACCTTGGTGATTCCCGTTTTCCTTTCGGCGATGAAGCGGTTTCTTGCCACCTGGGCGCCAAAATCACGGGATATTCCGGCCGCGAAACC
>JACVIW010000209.1 GCA_015711695.1 Candidatus Geohydrothermomicrobium daggyaiense | reverse complement strand
GGTTGGCATTAAGAAAAAGCAGCGTCAGCAAGCTGCGAGATGATCGACAGTTAATAGACACGGGGAGGAAAGTTGCCTAGACCGTCAAGAGCTAAGGGCAGGGGTAGAAAGAAACCGAAGAAAAATATCCCTTACGGGATCGCGCATATCAAAGCGACGTTTAACAACACCATAATAACAATTACAGATTTAGATGGTAACACAATTGCGTGGGCGAGCGCCGGCACCATCGGTTTCAAGGGTTCGCGAAAGAGTACGCCATTTGCAGCTCAGCTTGCCGCTGAATCTGTCGCTAAACAGGCGCAGGAGCATGGCGTGAGAAAGGTTGACGTTCGGGTTAAAGGTCCCGGTTCAGGCAGGGAAACGGCGATCAGGACACTTCAAACAAATGGGCTTGAGATAGGCTCTATAAAGGATGTTACACCCGTTCCCCATAACGGTTGTCGACCCAAAAAGAAAAGGAGGGTTTAGGGTAGCACCCGCTTGTTATGGCAAGGTATACAGGACCTGTTTGCAGGCTTTGCAGGAGAGAGAGAACCAAACTGTTCCTCAAGGGAGAACGGTGCCTGACTGACAGGTGCCCGGTTGAAAGAAGGGGTCGTGTCCCGGGTCAACATTGGGCAAAAAGACCCAGGGAGACAGACTATCTTTTCCAGCTCAGGGAAAAGCAAAAAGCAAGACGCGTTTATGGTGTTATGGAAGTACAGTTCAGGAATTATTACAAAAAAGCCCAGAGGCTGAAAGGCAGGACCGGGGAAAACCTGCTGCGCTTGCTTGAAAGCAGACTGGACAACGTGGTCTATAGGGCAGGCTTCACCTCAAGCCGTAAACAGGCAAGACAAGCAGTCTGTCACGGGCATATTACCGTCAATGGGAGAAAGGTAAACGTTGCGTCTTACCAGGTGAAGGTTGGGGACACGGTTGCGATTGCGCCGAAAAGCAGGGATATCGCTATCTTCAAGGAAGCGATTGAAAAATTCCAAAGAGAAACTGTGCCCTGGCTTAAAGTCGATGCGAATAAAATGGAAGCGGTAGTGGTTGACCAGCCTGCCGGCGAATGCATCGATGTGCCGATTAGGGATGAGATGATTGTTGAGCTTTATTCGCGGTAATAACTAATAATTGACGGAGGGTTGCCACTTGTTAGGAATACAAAAACCTCAAATTAAAGTTGTAGAGGTAACTGACACTGAAGGAGTTTTCATTGTAGAACCGCTTGAGCGAGGGCTCGGATACACGATAGGCAACTCAATGAGGCGCATACTTCTATCCTCAATCCCGGGCGCCGCGGTCACCTCTGTGCGCATAGCTGGAGTCCAGCATGAATATACCGCTATCGAAGGCGTCAAAGAGGACGTTCTCGAAATACTGCTTAATCTCAAAGAGTTGATTATAAAGATGGACCAGGACGAGCCCGCGCGCCTCAAATTAAAAGCTGAGGGACCATGTACCGTGACGGCAGGTGATATAGAAGTGCCGTCAAATGTGGAGATTGTAAATAAAGACTTTCCTATCGCTACCCTGACCAGGAAAGGCAAACTCGAGATGGAAATGATTGTGGAGAAAGGACGTGGGTATGCGTCCGCTGAAGACAATGAGAAGGAAACTGACCCCATCGGGGTGATACCTCTTGACTCTGTCTTCTCTCCGATCGTCAATGTGATGTTCGAGGTAGGAAACACGCGAGTAGGACAGAGAACGGATTTCGACAGGGTGAAAATTGTTGTAAAGACTAATGGAGCAATACGTCCTGATGAAGCGGTGACAATAGGCGCGAGAATTTTAATAGAGCATTTCAGCCTTTTCGGTGACCTTGTCGAAAGGGTCAGGGAGACTCAAATCTTCGAGCCGACGGAGTCACGACCCCCGGCGGGCCTTGAAACGCCGATTACCGACCTTGATCTCAACGTTCGTGCCTACAATTGTTTGCATCGCGCGAGAATCGAGACCCTGGCGGACCTGGTTGACCATACCGAGGATGACCTGCTCGGGATAAGGAATCTCGGGGCGAAAACTGTTGAGCTCATTAAAGAAAAGCTTGCCGAACGCGGCTTGTCGCTTAAATCCCAGGATTGAGGTGGGGTAAGATATGCCTAAACCGAGAAAAGGACCAAGGCTTGGAGGAAGCGCTTCACACCAGAAAGCCATTCTTTCAAACCTTGCGCGGGAGATAATTATTCATGAGCGTGTTACCACAACCGAAGCCAAAGCAAAGGCAGCGCGCGCGGTTGTTGAGCGCCTTATAACATATGCCAAGAGGGGGGATCTTCACTCGAGGCGTCTTGCCCTTAAAGTGGTAAAGGACAAGGACGCCATTCACAAGCTTTTTGCGGAAATAGCGCCGCGTTATGCGGATAGAGAGGGCGGTTACACGAGGATTTTGAAACTTGGCTCAAGGCAGGGAGACAACGCGCCCATGGTATTGATTGAGCTTGTATAGATGCGGCTAGATCCGTTTTGCAATACATTTTTTCTCTTAAGAAAAACAATTGGAAATCGCAGGACTTTCTTTCTGCTAATCGCTTCTTCCTGTAAAAAACCAGATGAGAAATGAGAGAAGCAAGCAGTATATCTGCCATCTTTTTGGGAAGCCCTCTATTTTCAACTCCCCGCGGTTAAAGAGAAGAAGCATCTCCGCCGGGTTGAACCGACGCGAGATAAGTTTCTCGGCGGCGAGTCTCTCGATTACGACGTATCGCGGGGCAATGTTATAACGTGTCGAAAAAGCCAGCATAATTTGATCGATGGCGTCAGTTAGAGGGTCGTTCTCAAGAGGAACGATTGAATCGAGTGTGGTGATAAGAGAAAGTTTCTTTTTCTTAAACCCAAAGGCGATAGATGCCCAGATATGCTTGCCCTCGTTAATGATTAAGAGCAGAATAGCCTCTTTTGGGATCAGGACAGGAAGGATTCTTTTAAGAAAAAAGGAAATGAAGAACAACGAAGATTTCCTCTTTCGGGGATAGAGGTGTATTGTCTTTCCTATCTCCTTAGAAATAGCGTCCAGAAAGACAGCTAACTGTCTTAGAAAGTCATCGTCATGTTTCATGGCTCTGCCGGCGCTGTCAAAGATTCTCATCAGTGCCGTATCGGAGATAGCGATTATCCTCGGATATCCTGTTTCTTTCGCGATGTCTTCAAGCCTTGAGATGCCGGCGTAATTGACTTTTTTCATCTCAAAGGTATCCAGATCAAGGCAATATAAAAGCTTTAGACCGCTATATACCAGCAGAAGAGGCCCCTCTGTTGCATCTTTTGTTTTTTCCGTGGATATTTTTCCAGTGAGAAGCGTAAACAGTCTCGGGTAATTCAATGCTCCTAAATCGACAATTTTTATGTCAGGAGGTATCATTTTTCAACCTTCTCTAAAGCAACTATTTCCCATGGTCCAAGGCTTATTTCGAACGACCCCGAAGAATCAATCTTATCCCCGTTTTCCGGGTTCAGATATAAACCAAATGGAGTTCTGTTTACTCTGCTCGTGATAGTTTCTGGTGTTGGATTGGCAAGAAACAGGATTGTTCTCCCCGATTCGTCAAAAACAGTCACGTCAATCCTTGAGTCAGAGGGGATGAAAGAAGGTTCAACACCTGCTCTCATCAAAAGCGTTTCGATGAATGGCTTTAGCGCCTCACAAAATCCGGGGTCTATTGACGGAGGGGGCAATGCGCCAAAAAAGATAATTTTACCGGCTTCATTTTGCCTTTCGCATATTATCCTTGAGTTAAGTTCAGAGTTGCTAATCCTGGACCCCGGGGGATCCCCGAAGAAAAGCACTTCATCGAAGTGAACACCAAAAATATCAACCGCCTCTTTATGTTCTTTCGGCCTGTCCACGTAATTGCCTAAAATGAGCGCCTTTTCCATACGCTCGTTTAACTCTGGCGCTCTCGGGCCAAAAATAAGATTCCCCCCTTTTTTTGAATATTCGAGGAGAGTGGTTTGCGTTTCTTCGCTCATAAACTCAAAAGCGGGAGCTATAACCAGTTTGAATTTGCCCAGTTTTTCCAATCCTATTGATGGTTCAGCGATTGCGAAACGGGCGCTACATGCTGAAAGTATTTTGTACCAGAAATCTAAGACTCTCAAATACCTTTCGGCTACCGGTTCCGAAAGTCCGTATCTTTCCTCCGAAATGAGAAGCGAGCGCTGAACTCTTTCAGGTGCCACCGCGCTCAACATCATTCTTGATAACGGCGGAAGAAGAGTTGCCGCCGCCGCAAGACGTTCGTATTCTCGAACCACGAGGAGACACACCTCGCGTCGGGGACGGAGATTATTTACGCGCAGGCGTTTTGCGTAATCAAGGAACTCCCTGAAAAACTTACAGGAGAACTCGGGTTTAAATTTAGCTCCTCAGGATAATGATCATAGATCTCTCAGGCCGGAATGCAGTTGTTTGCGGGAGCACGCAGGGTATTGGGAAAGCTATAGCGCTTGAGTTTTCAAGATCTGGTGCAGCGGTAACTCTTATCGCAAGAAATGAGAATATGCTGGGGAAAACCCTTAATGAACTGGATACTTCGCTGAACCAGAAACATTCTTATATATGCGCTGATTTCAATGATGCCTTTGAACTTAAAAGAAAAATACGGGAATATGTGAAACTGAATCCTCCCGTT
>JACVIW010000208.1 GCA_015711695.1 Candidatus Geohydrothermomicrobium daggyaiense | reverse complement strand
CTTGTTGCCATTCCGTCGTTTAACAATGAGGAGACAATTTCCAATGTTATGAAGGTTGTTTCCGAGGGACTTTTGGGCTTTTTTGGTGACAGGAAATGTGTGGTTTTTGTTTGTGACGGTGGTTCTCTCGATAACACAAAAAAGGAAGCCCGCAGAACTACTATTGGGATCACTATAGAGAAAATCGTCGGCACATACAGGGGAACTTCCGGTAAGGGAAATGCACTTCGTGCTGTATTTTACGCGGCTTGTGAACTTGGCGTTAAAGCATGCGCTTTGATTGATGCTGACACAAGAAGCATCACTCCTGATTGGATAAACAACCTGCTTTACCCTGTTATTTATGAGGGCTACGATTACGTGACTCCATACTACAGAAGATACAAGCATGATGGAACAATAACGAACCTCCTTGTCTACCCGCTTGTTACATCACTGTACGGCAAGAAATTGAGACAGCCGATTGGCGGAGATTTCGGTATTTCAAGAAAAATGCTTGAGAATTTCATTCGACAGGACGCATGGGACATCTTTGTTGAACAGTTCGGAATAGACGTCTGGATGACTATAACGGCTATCACCCGGGGGGCGAAGATGTGCCAGGCAAGACTCGGTGCCAAAATTCACGATGCGAAAGATCCGTCCTTTTCGCTGGGTCCAATGTATATGCAGGTTCTTTCGACCCTTATGAGGTCCATGTCCAGGTTTGAAGATAAATGGATTTCAATTGAAAGCGTTGAGGATGTTGAGATAAAAGGAACTGCTGTCCCCATTGAGCCAAAGCCTATTTCCATAAGCGTGACGAAACTTGTTGAGGAATTCAATATGGGTATGAGGCATTTTTCCTCCCTTTACAGGGAAATTCTTAGTGAGGAAAATTTCCGACGCCTTGAAGAGATTGCTAGCTCGCCCGCGTGTGCTCCTGATGGTTATTGTGGTTTCAGTATGCCTGCGGATCTCTGGGCAAGGGTCGTATATGACATCTGCGTGGTCTTTAATTGCTGGAAGGGCAACACCCACAAACTGATTGATCTTTCTTCACCCCTCTACTTTGGTATGGTTGCCTCCATCGCCAATAAGACAATGGAACTGGATGACGAGGGGGCTGAGAAAGTAATTGAGAATAACCTGGAGTCTTTCTTGAACGAAAAAGAATATCTCGTCAAACGGTGGAGGGAGCTAAAAACCGGAGGAATATGCGCCGAATAGCCTCTCTCTTGCTTACCTTTATTGAAGTGACATCTTTAGACTTGCTTGGATGTTAAACGGAGGCACGTTGTCCCGGTCAATTAAAGCGTCCACGACTACCGGACCTTCTGTCTTGAGGGATTCAATCAGGACTTCCTCAATTTCTGAATCACGCGCAATCCTGAAGCCGGTTGCCCCGAAGGCTGTTGCGATCTCGGCAAAATCAGGGTTTCCGTGCTCGGTTCCATATATTCTACCGCCGAACTGAATTCTTTGCCTGAAGTTTAAAACGCGGTACATTCCATCATTGAATATGAATGTTTTAATAGGTATTTTCTCTCTTACCGCGGTTTCAAGATCCTGCATTGTCATCATGAAATCGCCGTCCCCGAGAATAGCGATAGAGATAGTATCGGGATGAATGAGACTCGCTGTCATGGAAGCGGCAAAACCGAATCCCATTGATCCGAAATTAACCGCCGAAATGAATGTTAGAGGCTTTACGCATTTTATGTATGCCATTGGATATAGAAGGTGCATCCCTGCTCCCACGCTCAATATGATATTCTCCGGATAAGTCTCTGAGATTTTTTCAGCGAGTAGACCCGGAGAAACCCCGTTCTGACCCGGGCGCTTGCCCGCTTCGAGCAACATGTTCCATTCGCTTCTTGCCTGACTTAAGACATCATTCCATCTCGATAATGCCCCGGGTACAGGGCTGTTGGCGAACTCAAGGGCGATCCTAAGAAAGTCACGCACATCACACTGGATGAGTGAGCACTCTGGCGAAAGCGGAGATATCGATTCCCTGGAAATATTAACCACGGTTATATTTGCTTTTTGAGGTATCAACGTGAATTCGTAAGTAGTCATGTCGCTCAAGCCAGCACCGAGGCAGAGGAGCACGTCGCAATTTTCGAAAGCTGAGTCGGCAATGTTATTTCCGCCACCGAAGCCCACTCTGCCAAAGCACAGGGCGTCGTCTTCGCGGATTGTTCCCCTTCCGTTGCCAGTGGTTATCACGGGGATTTGTAGTTTATGGACTAACTCAATGAGCATTGTTTCTGATTTCGAGTATGCCACTCCTCCTCCTGAAAGTATCAGAGGAAACTTCGCGTTTTTCAGCCTGTCAATGACCGCTTTTACCGTCTCCGCTGATGGCGCGTCTGGTTTCTCGGGTTCAACATTGGAGAGGTTGAGCTTAAATTCTGTCTCCTCGCCCCAGATATCCTCAGGCACCTCTATGAGCACTGGTCCCTTTGCCCCGCTTAAGGAGCGTTTCCATGCCTCGCGAAGGATATCCGCAGCCATTTCAGCGCTTTCAATTCTGAAGGTTCCTTTACAAAGACCGGAGAACAAAGCGCAGTGATCGAGTTCGAGCATACCGTCGCAGCCCCTTAGTTTTTTCTTGACGGCACCAGTTAAAAGGATCATAGGCGAACAATCTTTGTATGCGTTTGCCAGTGAAATCAGCGCATTACATGCGCCCGGACCAGAATGAACCAGGGCGACGCCAGGCTTTCCCGTAAGTCGTCCCTCAGCGTCAGCCATGCTTGCGGCAACCTGTTCATGGCGACAGGAGATGAATCTTATTTTTTCCCTTAAGTCGAACAAGGTGTCAACGAAAGCTACATTGGAAGTTCCAATTATTCCGTAGATTCTTTCAGTACCCAGAGCGGATAGCATCTCCGCAATTATTCTTGCGCATGTGGCTTTCATGATAAGTGCACCCCCGTGCTGTGCTCCGCGGTTGGCCCCCATATTGGTTTTGGGGAAATTGGATTTGCGGCATACACGTTTTCCTGAGCGGGATAAGATCTGTGCCCGGGCTACATTGCTCTGCCGATTTTTTTAATTCTATTCCATTAACGATGTTCACGACATCGCTCCCTTCCAGCGCGGCTTTGATGTTTTGAAGGGAGGCTGTAATTATTCTCAATCTCGCCTCATTGGTTGCTCCTGCTATATGCGGCGTAAGAATAACGTTTGGAGCGTTCAGTATCGCGCTCGATGGTGAGGGTGGTTCCTCTACGAAAACATCAAGCGCCGCGCCACCTATCTTTCCACGGGCGAGAGCTTCAGCAAGCGCATCCTCATCAACAACTTCTCCTCTTGCGACATTGATGAGGATTGCGTTTGGTTTCATCATTGAGATTCTTCTTTTATCTATCAGTTTTCTTGTTTCATCTGTAAGTGGCACATGAAGGGTGATTATGTCAGCATTACTGACCAGTTCATCCAGCGGGCAGTATGTAACGCCAAGGTCTTTTTCTTGATTCTCATCGAGTCTCATCTTGTCATAATAAATTATTCTTACACCGAAGGGATCAAGACGCTTGCTGACTTCTTTCCCAATTCTTCCCATGCCCACTATGCCCACTGTCTTGCCATTAAGTTCAAATATTCCGTATTGAGCCATCTCGTCCTGAGCCCACTGCCCGTTCTTCGTTTTATCATGGGCAGTCAACAGCTTTTTAAGGCACGCGAGAGCCAGCATTACAGTGTGCTCCGCAACAGGAACCGAGTTAGCCCCTGCCACATTAGCCACAGGTATGCCCATTTTCGCTGCTTGTTCGATGTCGATGTCTTGGTAACCGACTGACGGTTGCTGGATCAGAACGCATCGTTTAGCGTTTTCAATCACCCGAGCAGATAGTTTTTTTCTGTTTGTATAGTCACCAAGGATGACATCTGCGGAAGAAACTGCTTCCACTAACTCCTGAGGGGTTTCGCCTCGGAATGTCTCATATTCAATGCTTTTTGCGAACTCTACGCCCGCCATCATTGCCATGAGATTTTCAACAATGCCCTCATCTAGCGGTGAGAGGATGAGAATTTTCTTTTTTTCCATTAATCCTCCTGTTGTAATACAGAGAACATAATTTGACAGGCATAGTTTACATAGAAAAAGCCCCTTTCGGGGCTTTTTCTATCAGCAGCTCTTCGCGCACTTACAAGTGCTTGATGCCTTCTTGGCAACCTTCGTGATGCGCATCACGCTCCCCTCCTTTCTTGGATGGGTTTTCTACTATTATTTATTTTACAACCGCACTCAAGTGGCGAAAAGGTTTGACCAAATTGAAGCCTACGGGTTATGTTCAAAATGGGACTCGTGTCTTCAGAAATAGAAGCGTCATATTTGGACTCGTTGAATGGTTTATCGATTTGATTACTCTCCATTTTGGTATGGTTGAAACCAATCTAACAATCTAATGTATTGTATAGCAACCCCTGGCTGGAAATTCATTCGAGCACAAAGGCGAGATGACAAGACCTCGGTTGAACAGAGAAAAACGCGTTTCCCAGGGTTAAATAAGAAAAATAAGTGACGGGTAAATATTTTCCGACTAGCCTAATATAGTATTTATTCTTACAAAAAGTGGTTGAACACCCTTTTTATTTGCTAACTTTATATCGGAGGTGCAGATTGGGCGATTTCCCTAAA
>MU158464.1:3223-4676 GCA_015711695.1 Candidatus Geohydrothermomicrobium daggyaiense | reverse complement strand
AGGGGGCAAGCCGTGTTATCGGGCGAACAGGCACACAGTCACTCCATGAACCCATTTCGAAGGTGAGTTCCGTCCTGTTATCCAGCATAGCGTCAAGCGCAGCCCAGATGAATCTCCAGTCCGCATTGTCTACTTTCCCCGCACCGCCAAAACCCGAGTCCATCAGAAATTCAGGTATCAGCCAGTTCCCCGTGAGCGCCATATTGTGGTTTCCGACTATTGCAGGCTCACCGTGGCTGTCAGTCTGCAGGCAATAAACCGCACGCACCGGCGCACCTGTCAGATGCGCGTATAGCTCGAGCGATTGACCCGGTGGAGCAAGATTGTCCTGATCGCCGGTAAGAATAAACGCGGGAACATCTACCTTCCTTGCAAGGCTCTTCCAGTCTATCGGGTTAATCCTAATGAATTGCCGAATGAACTCAGGAATACCATGAGAAGGATCGGTAGAAGGGTTCGCAATCAGAACCGCCTTTGGTTTAACTCCGCCAGAACCTCTCCAGCAGGAAGCAAGAAGCGCGCCAAGCGAATGACCGAAGACGGTCACATCGCTCAAGTCAGCTTTACCACCCAAAAGTGACAACCCTCTGTTGGTGTTTTGTATTGCCCTTTTCATAAAGACATTCTGATCTGTGTCAAAAATTGAAAAAATCAGGCTCTCGACGTTGTACCAGGGGTAAACCACGATGTACCCCTGCCTAGTCAGATGAGTGATGAAATCCATGTAAAAATCAGGTCTTACCAGTTTGAACCCGTGGAGGAAAACAACCACTGGCGCTTTGTTTCCTTTCTTCAAAACGTCCGGCACAAAACAGGATACCCTCGTCGCCCTGTAAGGACAGCCAACTTGCAAGAGCGTGTGCTTGGTTGCGATATACCTCTCAGCTGAACCGTAGCCAGTAAGGGGTCTTTCAGGGGGAGCGGGTTTGCCCGCATTAGCCGCCGAAACCGGACAGAAGAGGCTGAATGTCAAAATAAGAACCAGGGATAAAACCAAGAAAATCTTGTTCATTTTTTCTCACCTCTTGCCTGAATAAGAAACGACCCCTACAGTTATTAGCAGTTTACCTGTATAACGTTATAATTATCCAAAAGTATATCTGACTCCAAAGTTTATTTTTAATCACCATTTCCTCCGCCGGATTCACAAGATGAAAAATTAGCAATTGACTCAATAAGAAACCGTGATCTGGTAATCCGGTGCCTGGTTCCGTTTCAGGGAAATGTGGGAAATTCGGATGAGTCGAATAAAACCGTATTACCTCGCAAATTCGCTTGCAGAGCGCACTTATACGCAGAGACAGTCCTGAAAAAACTTAATCTGGTACATCAACCGAATTATGAAGCCTCTCACTGAATTACGAAATTGAAGAGGAGGAAGGGGGTAAACTTTTTGGGGGTTAAATATTTTGAAAGCTTGCGACCCAGCGCACTATTCTTTTTTGTCAGAAAA
>MU158464.1:0-3213 GCA_015711695.1 Candidatus Geohydrothermomicrobium daggyaiense | reverse complement strand
ATTCTGATGATGTATCTTTCGAATACGTAAGCACATCCTCAATTTGAGCATCATTGTCAAGCAGAAATATCGAGAAACTTCGTAAATCACTCTCAGGCTTTCCTTCAAGCGGGATCAGCACCATGCAGCCTGGCTTATAACTATCAAGGTAATAAGCGAAAACAGGGGTCAGGTCGTTGATTCTCATTATCACCTTCCCACCAGTACGGCCGTACCCGTTTATATATTCGGCGGCTCGCTTAGATGCCACACTGACGTTGTACATAACATCCGCTCGCCTCACAAAAGAATCGTAAGAAAACAGAACAGATGGAACCGCTACAAGAGCGCACAGTATAAAACCAGAGAAGACCGCCAGCGCATGCCTCTGTTTTGATTTAAAAAAATTCAGAACGCTTGAAGCACCCCAGCCTCCAATAAGAGCAAAAGAAGGTAGCGCAGAATACACCATCCAGGGAGGCTTGCCGTATGAAAGTGAAAGGGGAACATAAACCGCCACAAGCCACAATATAAGGAAAAGCCCGTAATCACCCCGGGTAAAAGCGTCCAATTTCTTTCCATTTTCTCTTCCACCTTTTAATTCAAGCAGTAAGAAAATAAGCCCCAGTAGCACAAGCGCACTTATCCCCCACCCGAGGTCGTGAGGAATGCGGGTGAAGTAGTAATGCCAGGGCTTCCGCCACACAATCGCAGACGAATGCCTTCCGAGGAAAAACTCGAGAAACATTCCTTTTGTTGTCGATAGGAAAAGATACCACCAGGCACACATGAGAACAGCAATCCCTGTGGAGATGGCGAACCCTTTTATCTCCTGCCACCTCCGGGTGACCAGAATGAACAAGCCGAGAGCGAGAATGACAAAGACCGCTATCTCCTTTGTCAACATCGCGGCGCCCAGGAAAACTCCTGAGAGCAGGTATCTCCTTTTGAAAAATAAAAGCAAAAACAATAAACCAAAGAAAAGAGTCATAGATTCCTGCTTTATCCACGTATCATAAACAAGCGCGGCGGGCATCAAGGCGAAAATGAAAGATGCGGCAAGCCCCGCGAAATCACCAAACCACTCACGCCCGCAAAAGAAAACAAGACACAATAGACCAAGAGAGAAAAGTATGGAGATAATCTCAAGCGCGATGGCGAGATGAAATTTATCGGCGCGGGTAACCATCGCATACACCAATCCGATTCCAGTGTAAGCCGGCGGGTGGCGATAAAGATTTGGGAAGAAGGTCGAGGAAAGGTCAGTGTTGCCGGTTGCTCCATCCATGATGGAATTGACATTCCATGCTTCATCCCACGAAAGCAAATGACCCACATTTGAAAGCCGCAACAGGAAAGCGATAGCGACAATTGCAAAGACCGCTAAAATCACCAGGCTTTTTTTACTTTTAACGACCCTCAATAAGCGTTTCACCTGACCTCCCGAATCACAACCTTTATTACTTTAATAATTACTACGACAGCAAGAGCTCAAATGCCAGCAACTTACATTTGACCAACTTTATATCACATGCGGCGATGGTCATTAACCGAGCACAGCGACAGGCGTTAGGGAGCAGAAGTGAGGAAATCATAAACTTCGGAGCCTTGAATACGTAATAATGAACCTTACAACACGAACAGTGAGCCTACAACCCTTTGTCAAATCGCCGTAAATCACGCGCAATCACGCAACAACGAGCAAATCAAACGCCATTACATCAAAAGCAACCGAGCAACAACCCTCCGTCATGTTAACCCAACATTCACATGTATGAGCGGATAAAGATGCCCGCCATGAGCTTCCCACCAAGACCGCAGCAAATCACCCGCGCGCTACACTCAATCACTCAACCAGATCACGCGACCCCGGCCGCGGCAAATCTACCAGACGCCATATAGAATCACGCGACCCCGCCCGCGGCAAATCACCTCAAATTATTTTGTCAAAAGCCACCCGAAACACCAGCACCAGCGGGTACACTCACGGCGAAACGACCTTCAGCAGGTAAAGCGCGTAGGGACTTGCCTCTCCCTTCGGAAATTTCCTGACAACCCTTACTGGCCAGTGGGATGGGGGATAGTTTCGCGCGCTGAACATATTAAACACAATGTAGGCTGGCATCTTTCGAGAAGCCCGGATGACGTTCATCGGGATTTCGGACGCATCAAACCTGAAGGTAAGTATGTCCATTCTCTTTTCATCCCGGAAGTATATGTATAAAGCGTCTGTTGGAAGCCCGATTCCAGGCATATTCGAGCCCACAGTAATTTTCCCTCTGGAAATCTCCTTCTTAAGGTAATTTATAACCTCATCCACGCCAATTCCCGCAGGCCATCCCTCAAGATACTGAAACCTTATCCACTCGGGAAGAACAGCGTTTGACGGAGAGCCAACTATCGCAGAAACGTTGTATAGCGGAAAAGCGACAACCATAAGCGCCAATACTCCAGTAAAAACAACGCGCGTTACCTTTATTATCTCGCCTGACCTTTCCCTCACGTACAGAAAACCATCTAGGATAAAATAGCCTGCCGCTATCAGGAGAGGCGGAACAAGAATAAGGAAAAACCTCGGAAGTATCGTTGGAAACATCCAGTGCTTCGCTATGAGAGACTCAACAACCCAAACAATCACTACCCACAAACAAAGAAGCCGAGCAGGACGCCATCTCCTGGCAAGCCCGAGAATCAAACCGGCAAACGAAAGTATGAAAATAGGCGGCGTGAGGAAAACCCACAGAGTCTTCAGGATAGTCGCGAAGTTTGTGAAGAACACGTCAAAAGGATTTGAGAGAACCTCAGAAAACGTCTTTGTCGTCCGGGAAGTCTTTTCCGCTATTCTTCCGAATAAGGGAGATATTCTAAGAGCGTTGTACATGGCGAAACCGAGCAAAAGGGAAAGAGCGACTCCCGCAATCCACCTCAGGACACCTCTTCCCCTCCACGCAATTTTTTCCTTAAAAAGAAAGGTGAAAGGAATTATCAAAACGAGCAGTTGCGCCGTGCCCTTGGTAAGAAGAGCAAGACCAAAAAAGACACCCGTGAGCACGAAATAAAGCGGAGATGAACTATTCGCGGCTCTAATCGCGAAAAAAACCGCGAAAACAAAAAGCGCAAGAAGCAGCCCTTCGGTGATTGCGATGCGGTCATACCAGAGGCAAAAAGGGCAAATAACATAAAAGAATCCAGTTAGCGCCCCGAGTTTCTGGTCTTTCAAATCCCGCGCGATAA
>JACVIW010000205.1 GCA_015711695.1 Candidatus Geohydrothermomicrobium daggyaiense | reverse complement strand
CCACGCCGCATATCGGTGGCGACACTTACGAGGCGAGTGAGCACCAGGGGTTGATAGCGGCTGACCAGTTGGACAAGCTATTGCTTGGGGACAGACCTGCATTTCTTTTAAATCCTGAGGTTATGCCCTTTTTCAAATTTACCGGGAAGAGGCGTCAGCCCAGTGCCGAGACAATTGATAGACTTTCTAAGAAGAAAAAACCTACAATTACTTCCTAAGAATGCCCGAATTTCAGCCTGTACAAATAGAGGGTGGGCAAAGCTGAAAAGATCGGTTGTCCCGATAGATTGTGCCCAGATTGGCGATTTCGACTGACATGATTTTGATGACGAGTGAATCGATTACTTTCAAGGGGGGATAAAAATGTTAAATCTTGAGGTCATGACCAGTCCAGAGCTCAGCGCACTTCCGGCGGATAGGACTATCTTCGTGATGGTGGTTAGCCCTGTTGAGGTTCACGGTCCACATCTGCCGCTTGGCACCGACGTGATGGTCGCAACCGAAGTAGGAGACAGGGCTGTTGAAAAATTGAAGTCCATGGATCCCTCTCTTGAGTTCGTGGCTTTCCCCCCGTATTACCTAGGGAGTGACACAATTCCTGGTTCCGTAGACGTCAACAGCAGGGCTTTATATTACATTTTGAAAGCCACCGTGCTTTTCTTGAAAGAGAGAGGCTTTAAATATGTTCTTCTTCTGGACAACCACGGCGGACCGAGGCATCAAATCGCTACGGCTAAAGCGATTAGAAAAGCCTACCAGAAATACGGAGTTTACGTTGTGGCGCCATATCTTTCTTTTTACAGAAAGATAGTGGAGAATGACGCGGAATTGCTCTCGAAGGTAAAGCTTGGAGCTGGAACATGTGGTGATGTTGAAGATTCACACGCCGGTCAGGATGAGACCTCTCGTATGCTTTGTATTAATGAAAGTTTAGTTTCGGAAACATACAAAAGTCTTGAGCGCACCAGAATAAATACAGAAAGATGGCCTGCTTTTCTTCTAAAGCCGGTGAGTTTTATTATCAGACTAATAGGTTTGAGAGAGGTTGCTGCGGATATTGATTATGTGGCGCAGTTACTTTGCTGGGTTACCGAAAAGATACCACCTACGTACATCGGGGAACCTAAAGCGGCATGCGCGGAAGCAGGAGATAGAATGCTGAACGCGATTGCAGATGAGGCTGTCCAGGGTGTGCTGGATGCTTTTGCGGGTAAAGAGCCCTTCTATCGACCCAAAGGATGGACCCTGAGGTTCATTGAGTCAAGCCGGCTATAGGCGTGAAATTTTTTCTTACTATAGAGGAATGTCACCGGGGAAAACAGATTTTGCGAGATATACAAATGCCTCTCCAGCGACGCTCGGCTTGCCGAACGATCTGTTTATGACAACCGCGATTGAGATTTTGCCCTTAAGATGCCCGTAAACTGCTGTATTGTACCCGAGCACTTCACCTTCATGACCGATAAAATTACCTATTCTTGTCACTCCCGCCCCATAATCAGCGAAGGGGACTCCGTTTGCGGGATTGTCCACGAAGCTCAGCATTTCTGCACGCGAATTTTTGCTGAGCATTTCTCCCTTACCGAGAGCCAAAGCCAATCTGCACATATCTGCGATATTTGAAACCATCCCTCCTGCAGCCCACGCGAACGAAGGATTTAGGAAAGTATAATCAATATAGCGTTTGCTTTCTGGCAGGATAACGTATCCGTGAATATGGGTATCAGGTAGAGAAGATTCTTTTTCGGGTAGATAAGTGTTATGCAGGCCGAGTGACTCGAGAATTCTTTTTTTCAGCACATATGAAAGCCTGTTTTGCGTTATTGACTCTATCAAAAGTCCGAGGATTATGTAATTTGTGTTTGAATACCTGTATGATTCGCCCGGTTTGAAATAAGGTTCATGGGCAATTCCAATCGCGAGCAGTTCACGCGGGTCCCAGACCCTCTGGGGGTTACGGAGTATTTCCTTCTGAAACCACTCATCTTGGAAATAATCAAAAAGACCGCTCGTGTGATTGAGAAGCTCGCGAATCTTGATATTCCCGATATTTTTCGGTAAGTCAAGCAACCCGGAGACGGTCTCGTCGAGGCTTAATCTGGCTTCATCTAAGAGCGTGAGAATAAGGGTGGAGATAAACGTTTTGGTGACGCTTGCTATTCTGAAGTGATCTAAAGGACTTATGAGCCTTCCTTCTGCAATATCGGCATAGCCGCCCGTCATAATGAGTGTTGACCCGTTCTCAAAAAATATCCCCACAGATATGCCTGGGATAAGGAATTTTGATGTAATTCCCGATATCACTGCTTTGACACGGTTCAGCAACCCCGCGTCTTCTATCTGCCCGTGCGTGACAATTTCAAAAGCAAAATTCATGCTTACCACTTGTCAGATAAACGAAGCTTTTTGGAATACGTAAGCATTCTCAAATCCATATTCTATAGACCTTGCTATGGAATCTCATCTCCACGGAAAGTTTACTAAAGTGACGTTGCGAAATTTCATTAATATACTTGACTGAACGCCCGGTCAAGAATAGAATAACCGTTACTTCATTTTTTTGAGAGAAAACCATTGTAAAGGGGTACCCGTAAAAAATGCCTGCAAAAAACAGAAAAGGAAACGAATTGTCAACTGAGGAGAGAATTAAGGATGCGGCGCTGAAACTCTTTTCAAAAAAGGGCTTCTACCAGACCAGTACTACAGAAATCGCCCGGGAAGCGGGTGTGGGAAAAGGAAGCCTTTACTGGCACTGGCAAAGCAAAGAAGACCTTGCTTTTTCTCTTGTGTCCGACATGCTCGAGTTGTTTGTTGGAATTCTTAAGGATTTCGCCGAGAAAAATCAGCCGATGCTGCAGATCCTGGAAGAACTCGCGCGATCTTTAGGGGATTTATACGAGAGGGAGAAGGAGCACTGCAGGCTTCTCTGGAAGTTCAGGGCTGACAGACACTACATATTTACATCTGAGTACAAGAATAAGGTTGCGAGATACTACGAGGAGATCAGAAATGCGATAACGCGAATGATAATGAACGCGATAGAGAAAGGGGAGATTCTCGCCGTTGATCCTGATTACGCCGCTCTATTTATATTGGGCACGACTGAGGGCATTGAACTTGAATGGCTCGAAAACGAAGAGAGTTTCCCCATTAAGCGCGCGCTTGAGGATGCGTACAAAATTATCTTAAAGGGTCTTAGGAATGATGAGTGTGAAAGGAGTGAAGACCAGTGAAAGTCATAGCGTTGGGCGGAGCAGGTGCCATGGGGAGAAGGGCTGTTAGCGACCTTGCATCAAAAAGTTCTGTGGAGGAACTCGTAATTGCTGACTACAACATTGAGGCTGCGGAGGAACTTGCTTCACAACTTGGCGACAAGTGCAGCGCGGTGAAAGTTGATGCGAATGATCACAACTCCCTTGTGGAGACAGTTAAGGGTTGTGATGTGGCACTCGGAACAATTGGTCCATTTTACAAGTACGAGAAAAAGGTCGCGTCTGCCTGCATAGAGGCAAAAGTCAACTACGTAAGCATATGCGACGACTATGATGCAGCTATGGAATTCATGATACTTGACGATGATGCCAAAAAAGCTGGAATTACTGCAATAACTGGCGTTGGCTGGACGCCCGGGATCACCAATGTTTTTGCGAGACTTGCGGCCGATCAGCTGGATGAGGTAGATGAGATCGCGACCTCCTGGGGTTGTCATGCAAGCGATACAGAGGGAAAAGCGGTTATCCTTCACTATGTGCATGCGGTTACAGGTATGATTCCAAGCTACATCGATGGGAGGTTAACTTGGATTGAAGCGGGTTCGGGTCTGGAGAAGATAAGATTTCCCGAACCTTTAGGGTGGATGAAGGTTTTTCATGCCGGACATCCGGAGCCGGTAACGATTCCGAAATATATTAACGCGAGAACGGTAACGCTTAAGGGGGGATTAAAAGAGGGTGTCCTCGTAGGTATTGCGAATATTCTTGTTAAACTCAAACTGACAGACACGGTGAAAAAGAAAGATATAATTGGAAGCATATTCAATAAGCTACTCCCATATATTGAAAGCATTGGAAAGCCCCCGGAAACCTGTTCTGCATGCAGAACTGATGTCACGGGGAGAAAAAAGGGCAAATGGCAGCATATTGCCTACGGCGCGGCTGCGCACATGGATCTACTGACCGGGTTGCCTGCCTCAATTGCGGTGCAAATGATTGGTGAGGGATTGATAACCTTGAAGGGCGCGTTCGCGCCAGAAGCGTGCATTCCACCTATTGAGTTTTTAAAGAGGCTCGCTGCTGGTGGCGTGAGGCTTTACCAGGGCGATGATATGGTTGAGCCGCTTGAATTATGAGTGGTTTGCCCAGGCGTATTTATTTGAGCGCCTTTTAAAGTTAACCATGGTTTAAAAATAAGCCAGATCCTTACGGCCAAAATAGAACCGTAAGAAAAACCAGGGCTTATGTAATACCCTGGGTGATAAAGAATTTGTACTTTCTATTTTGTTGAGACAGTGTAAAATCAGGCGTCCTTGCCGTACAGTCTCCACTCCTTTTCCGCTACCAGTCGATATTGCTGCGAATACTCGTCAAGTTGAGGCGCAAGGTCTTTTATTACAGCCTCAGCGTCCGTGTGTGTAGGGTGTGCACCGCATACAGTAACAACTTCTCTGAGCACCTCAGGAACGTCGATAATCATGCATGGCCTG
>JACVIW010000204.1 GCA_015711695.1 Candidatus Geohydrothermomicrobium daggyaiense | reverse complement strand
GTACGTCGAACTCACCAGAAAAAAATATTCAGGTAAGCGCGAACTCACCAGAGCGGACGCGAGAAGGAGAATTATTCAATACCTCAAAACAGCATGGGCATCAGGGTCGTTTGATAATCTATGTGAATCTGACAGAGTCGCCTTCTATATGGACTGGTGCAACTTTTTCGCATTATCCGTTGGCGATGGCTTCATAATGCTATACGTCCAGCCAATGGGAGAGCCCTCAAGCCAATTACTTGAACCGCCGTTTCGCCTTGTCCTTACTCCCGAAACAGTCTCCCAGATATCGTACTCAATACCGGGCGGTGATCTTTTTGTCAAACTTATCTCGAAAGCCGTGAATACCTATATGTTAATTGAAGAATCTGACAAAAGCTCCGTTGAACAATTTCAGTATTCCAACGAAGACGATGACGGGGAGCCTGCAGGCGAGGATGAAACGACATCTTACTATAACCAATCACTTGAAAATGACGGGCAGACGGAAGAGGAAACAAATAAGTCCCTGCCGCCTGAAGAAAAAGCGCAGGAGCCCGATTTCATCGAAAACTTAAAGCTTTTCGACTGACAGGTCTAAATTGCCGCTCATTAAATTGAGCGCTGTTTATGGCGTGAAAAGTCCCTGCTATTGAAACTTACTTCATGGTCGTATATCCAGGTCTCCCCGACTCTCTCATTCCCGAGACGATGCAAAAAGACAACCCCGTGATATAATTTTGCAACCGTACGGGGAACTTGATTAAGCCACGTAAAGGGGGGAATATGGCAAATCTTTCAAGCCTTGAACAAAATCTGCTGCGAAGGGCTGTCATAGGAGATATACCAAGGAGGACCGCGTCGCGGTTCCCGACCAAGACAGCGATCATTTTTCAGGACAAAAGAATTACCTTCAAAGAACTAAACGAAAACGCATGCCGTATGGCACACGCTTTTGAGAAACTTGGCTGCGCGAAAGGAGACCGGGTATGCTTCATGACCCACAACTGTCTGCAGTACATATACGCATGGCTCGGTCTTTCGAAAATTGGCGCGATCGTGGTGCCAATGAACTTCATGCTTAAAGGCGCCGAAGTTGAATACATCGTCAATCATTGCGAACCAGAGACATTTTTCGTGGAAGACTCACTAATCCCACAGGTTAAAGATGCTGTCCCTAACCTCAAAAAAGTCGAAAACTTCGGCTATATCCCGCTGACCGGGGCAGAAACCCCCGAGGGCTGGTTGAACATCGATGAGTTGTTTGCGTCATCAACGGATTCTTCCGAGCCACTTGTCGAGATAGACGATGAAGACGTGGCGACCATTCTTTACACCAGCGGAACGGAAGCACAACCCAAAGGCGTGATGACAACGCACCGCAATTATTCAATTACCCTGATAAGTGGTCTCGCTGACTTAAATTTCAGAAAGGACGACGTGCCACTTCTTTCAATTCCCCTGTATCATGTGGCTGGAAAATATTTGCTCCTCGAAAGCATAAACGTTGGCGCGACTCTAATTCTCGAATACGCGCCGAACCCAGTCGAAATACTCGACCTCACGTCCAGAGAAAAGGCCACTTACTGGATATATCCTCCCACCCTATACCAGATTCTTCCCAGCATGCCTGATTTCGCTAATTACGATCTTTCATCACTTAAGAAATGCGTCTCATTCGGAGCGTTGATGCCGCCAGCTCTCCTGAAGCAGTGGAAGGAAATTCTTCCTGAAGTTGAATGGAGAAATTATTACGGGCAGACAGAGTCATCCCCGCTCGGGTCGACGCTCCAACCTGAAGATTTTGAAAGAAAAATAAACACTATCGGTAGACCTCACACGGGCGTCGAACTGAAAATATTTGATGATTTTGACAACGAAGTGCCACCTGGGACGCCCGGGGAGATTGTGATGAGGGGACCGTCGGTGATGAAGGGTTATTACAAAGACGAAGAGAGAACAGCGCAAACGCTGCGCGGAGGATGGCTTCACACCGGTGATATAGGAATGTTCGATGAAGAAGGTTTTTTGCATTTCATTGACAGAAAAAAGGACATAATAAAAACTGGCGGTGAGAATGTTTCCTCACAGGAAGTGGAGAGTATAATATTCAAACACGAAAAGGTCATGCAGGCTGCTGTGGTCGGTCTCCCTCATAAGTACTGGGGAGAGATGGTCACCGCTGTCATCGTTCCCTATCCTGGAACAGAAGTGACAGAACAGGAGATCATAGACTACTGCAAGGAGCAGATGGCAGGCTACAAAGTGCCAAAAAAGGTTATAATAACTGAACAGCTTCCGGTAAACCCGAGCGGTAAGATACTGAAGCGTGAATTGCGCAGGGAGCTTGCTTTGAGGTTCAAGGAGGAGTAATCCAGGGTAATCTTCTCTAAACAAAGAAAAGAGCGTCTGGTTTCGGGCAGAAGTGTGTCAGTATCGGTGAGCTTCAGGATTCAAACCTCTGTGTTCCCTTCTGTTGTTTAGGTTCTGCTCCAGTCGAAAAATCCATTAACCCGAAGATAAACGCACATCACTTTACCCTGAAACTCATTTCGACACTATCCCGATAAAGTCCCGATAGGGGCTTTCGCCTGAATCTGAAAGAGAGGAGGTGAAAGGTTTGAAAATTTATGTAGGAAACCTGAACTACACAACAACCGAAGAACAGCTCAAAGCCGCCTTCAGCCAGTACGGTTCTGTTGTTTCTGTCGCGATAATCAACGACAGGAATACGGGGAGATCCAGAGGATTTGGCTTCGTTGAGATGGAAAACGACGATGAGGCAAGGACGGCCATACAGGAGCTCAACGGCAAGGAAGTCTGGGGCAGGAATCTAACCGTTAATGAAGCAAGACCACGGGTGGAGAGAAGACCTTCGTATTGAGAGTCTAAGGGAAAGCTCGATCCTGTTGAGGTAATGATATTTAATTCAGCAAAGGACGAGCGTGCTCCAACTGGGAAAGCATTGAGACGGTAAAACCTGATAAAGACGAGAGCGATTGAAATTCAGCTGGTTTTGATCATCAAACTTTAAAGGCAGTGGTGCTCGTTTTCAACTGGTTTCATCACAAGTAAGTGTTTCTTGTGCGCTGGAAATTTGAAGGACGCTTCGCTGCTATATTTTTCTGCCGGCTCTTATCACATGAAGACGCGGCGGAGATCCGTGACATTCGCCGGGCTCGCGAAGTGGTGTTTTCCTGCCTGCTCAGACCGCAGGAAAAGTCACTGTTAGGCTATCGGCGTACGACATCGACAGGGCAACAAAGGATATAACGCCGCACAGCGCCGCAGGATTTCGACGATTCCACGGGATCTTCCTGGTATTATTGATCTTGCGATACACGATGGCGATTTGTGTCGTAAAACGTTCATGGCTTCTCTGTAAAAAATCTCGCTTTTATGATATAAATCGACTCCGTTGTGTTTGATTCACGTCTCCATAAATCGCTTGTCAGGTTTAGGCTGGGCCATGAAAAGGGGAAATCACGAAAATAAAGTTGAGAAACAAAATGAAGTTCGGGACTTGGAGTATTCCTTTCCAGCTTCCGATGCGGAAAATGTCCTTCCCTGCAACCACCAGGCGCACGTTCAAGACTCTCACTTGAGCGAGAGCAGCGATCCTCTGGCTTCAGCAGGCTTTGAACTGGAGATATCAGGTCCAGAGGAGGTCAGGCTTGGTTACAACCTGGCGAGCTCAACATATGACAGTTACTGGCTCCCGTTTGGTTCAGGCCCCACAACTGAAATGTTTGAACACATTGAAGAAAAAGCGGGTGGACATGCTATAGATTGCGGCAGTGGTACAGGCTTTTCCACCGCGATGCTCGCGAGAAAAGTCGGTGATAAGGGATCAGTCCTGGCAATCGATGTCTCCGAAGAAATGACCCGGATCGCAAAAAAGCGCCTGGAAAATCTCGGGATTTCCAATGTCGAGTTCATCATTGGCGAGATATTTGAAAAAACCAAGCATATTCCAGAATCATCCTTCGATATAGCCGTCATCGCTTGGGTGATTGGTTACGTATCATGCGAGGAGATATTCCCGGTCATCTCCAGAGTTCTCAAACCCGGTGGTGAAGTGGGTTTTGTCTGTCACCAACATCGCTCACCTCTTATTCCTTTCGAGGCTTTTGAAGAAATTGCGCTGGCCGACCCCGGGGCGCTGAGCAAACTTGTCGTGATGACCCTTCCTGACGGCGCAGATGAAACGGCACGCCACCTGCGAGACGCAGGGCTCTACCCGAAATATCTACAGGAGGGCACCTTCACAATTCGCTACGCTTCAGGGCGAGAAGTATATGAAAGCATAATGAAAGCGGGTCTTGCGGCAAGTTTTTATTACTCTATCCGCCCGGAGAAGCGCGATCACATGGCAGAGCTTTTTATCCACGCGATTGATAAGAGATCCGCAGGAGAGGAAGAAATAGAAATCGCTCACAAGTATCTATTCGGGGTCGCCGTAAAGAAAAGCGCATGATAGCCTGTAATGAGCATTCCTGCCATCAGCTTTGGTCCGTCAAATTAACTTTTGTAACCATTTTGTTTTGATCCCTGACAAATGAGCGATAAGCAAATGAAATGGTGATGAAATAATAGATTTACGGCCACCTGGATTGGAATTGGTGGCGAGACCCGGAATCGAACCGGGGACACCTGGATTTTCAGTCCAGTGCTCTACCAACTGAGCTATCTCGCCTTAGCCATCTACTGCTTCTCAATAATAGTTTATCTA
>JACVIW010000203.1 GCA_015711695.1 Candidatus Geohydrothermomicrobium daggyaiense | reverse complement strand
GCTCATGTTTGCATTCAAGGTGTTGTAAACACCTAAAGCGGCTGGAGTAAAAATCTCACAGCCACACAGCTCATATTCTAAAATGATGAGGCATTCGTTGATGAGGTATGTAGCGCCGGAGCTTTGATTCCAGCAGGCCAGCATTCAGATGCAAGGAGATAAAACGCACAAGAACATCAATGCAATCTCCAGGAGCGGGTTTCCTGTTAGAGGTTACGAAAAAGTGACAGGATTACGACCGCAAAAACCCAACTACGCTTATTGATTCTCTCCGTGCGTATGTCGTATTTAACGGAACTGACACAACACCGAAAAATTGCCATAAAAAATGGTGCCCCCAGGGGAATTCGAATCCCCGTCGCCGCCTTGAAAGGGCGGTATCCTAGGCCACTAGACGATGGGGGCTTGGTTTATCCTCAAAAATTAGTCCGGTCTGCGACCGGACCCTTCTGCGTTAATTGCTATCATATTTTGCCATACCCTCTCAAAGATTTCCACCCGTATGAAACAGAAAACAAAAATCCCGTGCGAAATCAAACAAACACGGATATGCCCGCAAGCAGAAGAATGACAAAAACGAGAACCCTGAACCGGTATTCCGGTATCCTTGAGTGAAGCCACTCACCGGCGACTATTCCAACAATCACTGCGGGAATCATGCACCCAGCCGTCGTTATCATCTTTGTTTCTATTCTTCCGGTAAAAGCAAAGAAAGTGATAAGAACACTGTTTAAAACAAGCCACAGGGCTGAAAGAGTGCTTCTGAAGACTTTTTTGTCGCGTATATTCCTTGCGGCATAATACGCAATGAGCGCCCCTCCGGACGCATACATCCCGTGTATTATGCCACCCCCAAAAATCCATAACGCGGACTGCACCTTTCCCATCTCTTTTCGTTCCCAATCCTCGCCTTTTATGATAAGAATCGTAAGCTCCAGAAGCGCAAGCGAAGCCACGGTTGCCCCGAGCACAATCTTGAGAATATTGCCTTTTAAAACATGAAAAGCTGCCACGCCCCCGGGAATGCCCGCGAGCGCGAGCGGAAGGATCCAGCGGAGAAGCAGCGCCTTATCAATATTGCGGTAGTGCCTCGCCACAAGGTAAAGACTTATCACCTGGTTCAGGACTACTAAAGCGGGCACAAGAAAAGATATTTCATATAGATGCGAAGCGACTGTTACTGCTATAACGGTATCGCCAAAACCTGTCGCAGCCCCTACCGAATAGGCGAACGCAACAATCAAAGATAACAACGCCAGTTTCATAAGTCACCCTTTTACGATCCAGGATGCAGAAAAACCGTGCCTGCCTCCATCATTTTCAACATCACCATCAAAACCAATTCTACAAAACCGTAAAATGGTGACAGGCACCAATTACGGTTTTTTTATCTCCGTGAAAAGGTGATAGGCACCAAATCACAAGGGTGATGTTTATAAGTTTTTATGACTGGCGCCGACAGACTATTCGGGAGCCACCTAGCAGGATTTTTTCTAATGATGGCGCAAGCTTGAAAGCTTTTGCTGAAGCGGAGAGCCATTCTACAACCCTCGACAGTCTCGATGTCGGGAAAATCGAGGGCAACATTCCGGACCCCGAGAGTTTCACTTCTTCCCTGAAAAGTTGGGACGAGGTTTTTTACTGCGCGGCTATAACCGACCAATGGGCACCGGCAGAAAAGATATGGAATGTAAACTTAGTCGATACGAAGAACGTGCTTAATGCCTCAAACAGTCAGGGCATAGCCAATTTCATCCACATTGGCTTGGCAGGCTTGTTCTGTTTTGCTTCGCGTGAAAATATAGGGGATGGATCATCCCCCTTCCCAGGGTTTTTGGGCATCGTTTATCACGAATCAAAACACAAAGCTATCAAATAAGTGCTTGAAAAAGGCGAACAAGCCGACAGCAGGACGGCTTTGGTCTCGCCTGCTTTCTTGATAGGCTCCTTCGAATTTCGACCAAACGGTGGCGATCTGATAAGGCAATATCTCGTACGAAAACCTTAAGCAGCTGTGTCTGGCAGTAGAACTTTCGTAAACGCGAAAGGCGTCGCCACAAGCGCCCTCCTTGCAGCAAAAAAAAATGCGGTGCTGTCGAGGTATTTATCGACGGAGTACACAATCTTATTTGCTTGGAGCTCTTCGCGAAGTGGCAGATGCTACGGGGGTAGAACCCGAGAAAAAATCCCCTGAATTTTCAAGTACGCTGCCGCTGCCCTCGGTTCAATTTCCGTTTTAGCCAAAAGGCAAAAAGAAAAAAATAGACTTTAGATTCGCGAAGCTCTCCATGCCTGATCGTTACTATTCATCCGGAAAAGCAGGGGATAGACTCAGATATCAAATCACTTCCATAGATGGCGCAATAAGAGAATTCCTTATAGCCCTCATTGAGTATGGGCATTTATCATAGGCGAAATATCAGGATTATAAATGCCCGTGATTCTCCGTATGATTTAAGTTCCTCTCGCGAGCTAAACCCAAAACACTACGTGCATTCCTTCTTTCCAAGCCGAAAGGCGTTTGAGCATCACTGAAAACAAGGAAATCAATAGCGTACTGCAGAGCCTTCCCTTGAATCTAAATCCCTGAAGTCGATGGGACAAATATAGGACTAATATCGTTTTTCAGCTGGAGGGCTTCAAGCCAAAATCACACGGCTACAGCTCTTATCACGAGCTTAAGAATTGGAGAAGCGACGCTCCTTGGGAAAGAAGATGAATAAAACTGCATTTATTACTGGAGCGTCGAGCGTTATAGGCGAGGCATACGCACAAAGCCTCGCTCGAGATCGCTTCGAGCTTCATTTAGTCGCGAGCAGGGATAAACTTTTTAAAAAAATCGCCTTCGAGCCCGGGAAGTCTTTCGGCGTCAAAATCAAAGCCCTCCACGCCGACCTGATCCACAGGGAAGATGTAGAACGGCTAGAGGATTTCATAAAAGAAAAGAAGACCCTTTCCCTTATCGTTAACAATGCGGGATTCTCAACCGGTCAGAGATTTATCGAGTCTGACATCGAAAGCTAGGAAAGGATGCTCCTTGTCCATAACCTCGCAAAGATAAAGCTTATTCGCTGTGCTCTTCCATGAATGATTGATGAAACCAGGGGTGCTTTATAAATGTCTCATCGCTCGCAGGAGTCTATCCCGCTTTCTATAAAGCAGTGTATAGAGAGAACAAAAGCTTTTCTCATCCTCTTCACCGGGGGACTCTACCAGAAGAGTGAACGGTGTTAAGGTGCAGGTTGTCTGCCCGGCTATAGGAGAACTGGATTCAACAAAACAATCGGGGTGAAAAGAGACGTTCCGGATTTTTTTCTGGTTGAATCCAGAAGATGTTGTGGAAGAATCTCTAAAGGCGTTCGAAAAAGGGAAAACCGCTTGCCTGCCGTGCATGCTTCAAAAAACAAGAACGGCATTTTTACTGGCGTTTCCAGGCCGCATCAGATACAGCGTAATAAGAATGGTTGAAAGATGATATTGTCATCGAGCAAACCTTTGATGGGTTAAATTGAGCAAGTTACGCTGTGAATGTGTCAGATTTCCACGGTTTATTCGACCTCTTATATTGAAGCAGCGCTAAAACCCATGGATACCTGGCGTTCACCAGGAGTCAGGGAAAAACGGTCAGAGAATACATTCCGTCACCCGGCGCATTCCAAAATTCCTGGAAACTCCTCTTCCGGTGAGCTTATCCAGATCTCAACCCGATACGGACTTCATTTTCCGTCTTTTCCGTCACCTTCATGAAGCGGGGCAAGGGCAAGGATTTTTTGTGCCGTCCGGAAATAGTTCGAAAACGTGTTTTAAGAAACCAACATGAAATTGTTCCAGAATGAAAGATTTATGAATCTAAATTCATTCACCAACAGAATATTTCCCGTTCCGCCTGTTAAACATTCAAATCTTGAAACAAGCTGGAACTTCTGAAAGTTTCAGTATGTGACGCAGTGATAGAATACGCTCATGATCAACTGTTAATCCGTGATAAGTGCGCACGGCCAAGAAAAGAAACCGACTACCTGGAAATAACTGTTGTACCGCCCACAGCGGGCTCATAAAGGGGGTGTGTGATATGCCGCGCTCTTTAATGAAAGAGTGGAGAGTATCCGGACACCCGGAAAGAATCGTTATCACCATACCGCTCGTCTTCATTGTTCTTTCAATTATCGTCCACCTTACTTCTTGGGCAAGACATGATATTCCCTTGAGAGTTGAAGCTGTTGCCTTTGCAATGCTTTCGATGCTCGTAGTGGTGATATGGCACTCCTGGCTTGTGAAAGGGCCAGAACAGACAATTGCCTTCTTTCTGCTTGCCTGGATAATAAGCTGGGTATTCGAGTTTATCGGGCACAACTACGGCTGGTATTTCGGTGACTACGACTACACGAACACGCTCGGGCCGAGAATCGGTGGAGTTCCTCTTCTGATCGTCATCACATGGGCAGTAATAATATACGCCTCATTCATGATGATAGACTGGCTATTCGAGATAAAGGGCGATGTACGGGCTAAAACCCCGCTCGGCAGGTCGCTGTGGGCAGCCCTCATCGCGGCATCATCCGCCACGATGGTCTGCGCGTGGGATCTCATGGTTGACCCTTTCGCTATTTCATCTGTCTGGAAGACCGCAGCTGGAAAGGAACCCTGGTGGTGGTGGAAAGAAGGCCCCTATTTAAGAGAGCTTTCCGTCTGGAAGGGGAAAGGGGGAGTGCCGATCGGAAATTTTGTGGGATG
>JACVIW010000202.1 GCA_015711695.1 Candidatus Geohydrothermomicrobium daggyaiense | reverse complement strand
TTCAATCAATCCTTCCTCGTCGATAATTTGTGGGTTTATTCTTCACGATGGGGAATGATCGCAGCACCCTGGAAGGTCAAGGTTAACAAGCCCTCGAAAGTTGCGGCTGGGGATGTCTTCACGGTGGACTCGGAGATAAAATATCCCGGACCAGCCCCGTTGAACGGGTATTACAACGTCTCCTCTCCTTCGGCGAAAATCACAGCACCATCCTCAGATTATGTCCTTATGTCCGGCGCTTCTACCCAGCCTGTTGAGGGCATATCCACGACTGGCTCAAGCGGTAGAGCGAAGTGGACCTTACAATCCGTTAAGAGTACATCGACCTCTAATATCGGGGTCACTGCTACCGGTATTGTGAGCGGATCTTCGCGAAGTTATTCGTATTATGAGGATGAGATAGGCGGTTATGGCAGTGGAGAAAGCTGGAGCAGCACATCGGGGAAGAGCGTCTGGTATCTCGCGGAGGGCTCAACCGCGTGGGGATTTTCAACATATATATCTATTGTCAACCCTAACTCAAGCCGCGTGACTGTCTCAATCACATATATGACCGAATCAGGTTCCGTGAGAGGCCCACTTTTCAGCATGGCGCCGCAAAGTCAGGCTACGGTAGATCCGTCTCTTACTCTTGGCGCAAAAGATTTTTCAACAAAAGTGCAATGTGTTGAAGGAAAGACTATCGCTGTGGATCGCTGCATGATATGGCAAGCGCCTGGAGCACGCTCACCTGAAGCGCACTCCTCGGTTGGTGTTACGTCACCCTCAAAGATATGGTATTTCCCGGAGGGCTCTTCCGCATGGGGATTCGAGTGCTGGCTTTTAATTCAAAACCCGAATTCTCAAACGGCTACGTGTGAGATCACATACATGATAGAGGGCGGGAAAGCTCGAGTTTTCAAAAAACAAATACCACCAAACTCGAGAAGATCATACAGTATGGCATCGGATATAGGAGAAAAAGATGCCTCTATAAAGGTGAGCTCCAACCTCAGGGTCATAGCGGAAAGAGCAATGTATAGAGACTCGAGAAGAACGGGACACGGCTCAATTGGCACAATATCTCCGGCAAATAAATATTATCTTGCCGAGGGCACTACGGATCACGGGTTTACCACTTATATTCTTGTTCAGAACCCTTCGAGCGACACTGCCAGGGTAAATATCACTTACATGACCCGGTCAGGACCACTTGCCCATCCAGGAAATCCAATAACCATGCCACCTTTGTCGAGAAAGACGATCCGGGCCAACGATTTTATCCCCCCTGTTGATTTCTCGACGGAGGTATCGAGCGATAAAAAGATAATAGCAGAAAGGGCGATGTACTGGTTCGGCGGGGGTGGAACCGGCGAAGCCTGTCACGATTCAATCGGGTTGAGTTCAGCCCACAGGATTTTCTATCTGCCTGACGGGGATACGACCGGCGATAGAGAAACGTACACGCTTGTACAGAACCCGAACACGACTGACGTGGTGGTAGAAGTTTCCTATCTTACCCCGACCGGAAAGGGGAATGTGAAGTTCCAGGAGGTAATACTGGCAAAATCGAGGAGGACTTTTGTTATGGCTGATAAAGTCCCCCAGGGAAGGGCATCGGTTGTCGTAAAATCCCTTACTGCCGGCAAGAAAATCATGGTTGAGCGAGCCATGTACTGGAACAACCGGGGTGCAGGGACAAGTACCGTCGGCGCTTTCCTGGATTAACACTCTGTCAACTCCGCTAAAAGGAACGATTCTTTCATGGATCTGCAGGCGTTATAATAACGCCGCCATAACTTATGATGTCTTTGCTCAAAGGGTGTGAAGCTCTCTGTTTTCTCGGATAGTTTTCTTATTTAATGGGGGTTTATGGGGGTTGATTTTAGATGTTTGGTGAATTCGAAGATGCCATAAAAAAAAGTATTGAAATTTCAATGCGGGGACCAATATCCGACAAGGTGATGCCGCTAAAAGAAGCTATCAGGAAATTCATAAAACCTGAAATGCATATCCACATCGGGCACTGCTACGCAAGGCCTTGTGCCGCCATACATGAATTGACGCGACAGTTCTGGGGCAGGGATCCGCAGTTCACCGTGAGCACGCTTGGCTTTACTGGCGACATGGTAATCATGTTTGCTGGAAAACTCATAAAAAAGGCGATCGCCACCTTTTATGGCGACTCTTATCCGATGCCGGGACCAAACCCGATTTACCAGAAAGCTTATAGAGAAGGCTTTATTGAGATGGAAAATTGGACCATTCTTTCTTTTTCACTGCGGCTTCTTGCCGGGGCGCTGGGCATGGATTATATCCCGGTCAGGTCGCTTTTCGGCACGACAATGGAAAAGGAAAACGCTAAAGAATATATGGTTGTCACGACTCCTCAAGGTGGGAAGGTGGGGCTTGCGAAAGCACTCACACCGGATGTAACGATACTCCACGGATGGGCATCGGATCCAGCGGGAAATGTTGTGTGCGCCCCACCGTATGCGGAAGGGCCAACTTCCGCGCGGGGCGCGAAGATGGGTGCCATTGTCACTGTTGAGAAGGTGGTGAGCCCTCAATTCGTTAACCGATACAGTCATTTCGTCAAAGTCCCTTCATATCTTGTGCTTGCGGTATGTCCTGCGCCATTTGGCTCACATCCTGCTGGAATGTCCAGTTACGGTCTTGAGGAGGAATTTACAGGCTACGAGGTTGACAGGGATTTCCTCATAGACTTAAGGAAGAAATGCAAAGACGAGAAAGAACTTAATGCCTGGATTGAGGAATGGATACTGGGATGTTCCGACCACGATGAGTATATCGCAAAACTCGGACATAAGAAGATATGGTATCTGAAAGGAAAGTCGGCTCAGGATGCCTGGGAGTCGGAAGTATGCGACGCTCTGCCTTCCATGAACGCGGGTCCTGAATTCAATCCGGTTGAGATGATGGTTGTGGTTGGCGGGCGGGTCATAGCCTCGAAAGCTCGCGAGAAAGGATATAGGACAATACTTGCGGGAGTGGGAGCTTCGAACCTCGCGGCATGGTTTGCTTATTATAGGCTCATGGATTCGGGCTATGATGTAGATCTAATGGCGGAGGTCGGCTTTTACGGCTACAGCCCGCAGCCCGGTGACCCTTACATATTCAACTTGCGCAATGTTCCAAGGTGCAGGATGCTTACTGACGTAAACGACGTGCTCGGTTCACTGGTGGGCTCGCCCAGCAACAAGTGCATTGGTTCTCTGGGTGCAGGGCAGGTTGATGCTAAAGGGAATGTCAACTCCACCGCTATTCCGGAAATGAAATTATATCTTGTCGGATCAGGGGGTGCCGCTGATGTCGCGGCTGGCGCAAGCGAGGTGGTAATTCTCATCGAGCATTCAAAGTTCAGGCTTGTTGAAAAAGTTCCATATGTGACCTGCCCGGGTGATAGAATCAGCGCCGTTGTAACCACAAGGGGACTGTTCGAAAAGCGGGATGGGGAACTTGTGCTGACCGGTTATTTCGCGCTTCCTGGAATTGAGGAGGGCGAGGCTATTGAATTGATCAAATCCGAGTGTGGCTGGAAGCTTAAAATCGCGGAAAATCTCGAAAGAATAGAACCGCCAACGGTCGAGGAGTTGCGTTCAGTGCGCATCTTTGATCCACACGGTTTCTTTCTCGGGAAAGGTGATGAGAACTGAAAACATTTATTCTTCCCCGAAAGGGCATCTTATTGACATATTCTGCTTGAGCCACTCCCGCCCTTCGATTCAATAGTAATTTGGCGCCTTGCACCAAATTACGGTTTTTTCACCATAAAGCGCGATATTTACTGAGCCTGCTTTTTATAGAAGATTGTCGAGGCTATTTATGGCATTTGATGAAGCGCTCAAATGAACGGTCATATGTGCGCTCAGCCTCAGCAGGAAAAGCGCAGGCTGGAAGCTGCCTTTTGGAGATGTGATATCTGATGCACTCGCAGCATTTACCCTTTCGGCTGCATGGTTCATAAGTGCATGTGCAAAAAGACAAGTTTTCATCGATATTTGGGCACTCGCTCAAAGCTTCCTCCTTTCTCTTTCCGGACTTCTTCCATTACTTTCAGTTCATGTTTTTGAAGCTATGTTTGTAGATATTCCTGCATGTACATATTCCTGCAGTATATTATCGTGTATTGAGTTTGCTATGGAGTAAGAAGTCGGAAAATGTTGAAAAGAACCATGTTTGTTTCCACTTGTACCCTTGAAAGCCATCACTTCTGGTCAACCAACCAGAATCTTCAAGCGTGCGGCATGAAAAGCACGCTTACTCGCTCATAAAAAATCTTCTTCGAGTAATTTTGGTTCATCGCCATCAAGCTGATAAAGCCTCACGCTGTTATCGACTACGAGCCAGGTTTCGGCTGGAACGTTCTCTGCGCCGCCCTTTGTCCAGCACCCGCAGTTCGCGACCAGCAGCTTCTTATCCGGAATTCTTCCGACGCCCGGCCGGTGAGTGTGACCGAAGATGAAGCAGTCTGCGTCATGATGTCCGAAAAGGGGAAGCAATCCCGCTATTTCATCATAATTTTCGCGGATAAGGCTGTCGCGAAGCGGTGATTTAAGCATTTTCTCAGAACGGAATATCTTGGCGAAAAAGGAAATCAGATGGTAAAACTTGAGACCCTCGATCACAAGCTCCGGCACCCACGGCATCACAGACATAGCGCCGCAGAAAGGGATATTTGCCATCTCTATCTCGTGAAGCGTTACTGGCGCCCCTCTTTTCTTGAGGATATATCTGCTTAACCA
>JACVIW010000201.1 GCA_015711695.1 Candidatus Geohydrothermomicrobium daggyaiense | reverse complement strand
ACCGGAGACAAACCTCAACCTTCTAGAATGGAATGATCACGGGTATTCGCACGCCTGTAACAAACCCACACTCAAAAGGATTGTTATATTTAAACCAGCCCTACTGCGCTCGCCTGCGAACTTGATTGTTTTCCCCTAAATTTCGTTGATGTTTTTCACAGCGAAGCACGCATCTCATGAATATTATCATTGGCTCTACCTTCGCCAGATCACTTTGCTGTTTAGAAAGAAAACTTAATATATTATCAAGTACGTACTCGCTTACACTGTCGCACCGGAACGCAGCAAGCGCTCTTGCCCGGTCCTTCGTAAGTGCTGGGAAGCTTTTTAAATCGAGAGTTCTCAAGCATCTCAGTTTAGTGACAACGCCTGTCGCGGGATTTCGGTAATCTCGAGAACTTTCAACCTAGCTATAAGTATCTCGCTCCCTGTAGGGCGAGAATCCATGTACACTGCATGGTGAATCAGAATTATCTCTTGTCCTGTTGGAGATGGAAAAGACAGATGGGATATATTCTGACCGTATCGTCTCCAGCTCTTGAATAGAGAACAGAAATTCGCTCAAACCGCCTGAAGGTAAACTTTGAATTCCATATCGGACTTTCCTACCTCTTCAATGAGCAAAACTGCTTTTTTAAAAGAGGTTGTCGCTTTCAAAAAAGATCTCAGCTGTAGAAAATCCTTGCTGAAAACACGTCCCTTATTTCATCTTGCAAGAGCTGTTCCCTCTTTTCGGCTTTAATTTTAATAAGTCGGTCCCTTTGTTCAATTCATATAGAATACTATTTTCACAAGGCCTTCATGGCGCTAAAGCCTTATCTGCGAGATGTCAGTCGTTGCGCTGTAAACTTGCGCACGCCCTTCTCACTGGCATTTTCTTACTGACACATGCAGGGCACTCGATTAAAGGAAATTTTGCAAGCCTGGTAGAAAGAAAGACAGCGCTGGCGATTGCGTCGTCGCAGACGTAACCAGCCACCTTCATGGTTTCCTTTATCTCGGCAACGCCTCCAGGTTAAATCGCCCTTTTTCCTCATCACCCCGTTGCGATCTTTAAATATTAAACCCGTCGCTGCGACGTCGCCGTTTCATGCCTGTCTCAAACAGATTTGCCGATAACATTCCCTCGCGCATTCCCTTTAATCATAATTTCGCATAGTTCTATCATCCTCTCGACAACAGATTTTGCTGTCGTAAGTCCGTACTCATCTTCAAGGACAGCATTTTTACTTCCTTTCACAAGTCCTCCTGTACCATGGAGACTTGCGCACGCACCTCCCCCAATAACACCTATATCGGGTGCGGCAACCACCATCTTGAGAACATGAAATGCGGAGTAAATTGTTTGGATGGTAAGGTCAATGCCCGCATCCCTGTACCAGGATACAGCAATTGCTCCTCCCACTTTGTTTCTCATTAATCCACGCGTCAAATTACCGTGATAATAAATTCTTAAACGATCTATGAAACTGGCGCTTAGAGCGGAAAGCCTTAAAAAATGCACGGGGCTCGCTATCAGAAGACCATCGCACTCATCCAGAGCAGGGTATATCTCGCGCATGTCATCCTCTATCGCGCAAAGGCGCTTTGGTCTTTGTTTCCGGAGACACCAGTTGCAGTGACTGCAAGGTAACACATCCATCTCAGAGAGAAAAAAGAGCCTGAATTCTAAACCCGACCTTTCTTTGAACACTTCGACGGTTTTGACCAGCAGGGCATCGACATTCCCTCCTCTAACGGGACTCCCGCTTAAAGCGACAATCTTCACTTTTTTACCCCCCTTATTTCAAAAAAATAAATCATCTGTTGTGCTCTTCCGGCGCGCTTTATAAGTTTAAAGAACTCAATGCAGCCGTTTTTCAGGCATGGCCAAAACCAATATGTGCGTGTTCTCTAGCAAGCTGAACGAGGCCCAGGGCTACCTTGAGAGTATCCTCGCGACTTTCTCCCCCACATTCAAGAAAGGACTCCTAAAGGGAAAAGGCAAACCAAAAAATGACGGCTTTATGAATTCGAAGACGACTCCACCTAAACTTCTTGTGTCAAGATAAACGTACTCAATCGTCATCCCCATTTGCTTCAAGAGACCGTGCTGGAGTATTTCTATTCCTTCATCTTTCGCTGCTTTTATTCTGGATTCAATGTCGCGAACTATAAAGCCTAAATGATGTATTCCCTCGCCGTGTTCTTTGAGAAACTCAGTGTGAATCGTCTGATCACCCTCAAGAATCTGTATGAGTTCTATCTGAACCGGGCCGGATTGAGCCATTCCCATTTTGCCCCTAAAGGAAACCTCCTTCCCCCTATCCACGCATTTTGCCGGTTCACCTTCGAAAACAGCCCATGGACCTATGCCAAAGGCGGATTCGAATTGCTCTTTAGTCCTGTCAAGGTCCTCAACAACTATTCCAATCTGTCCTAACCTCGGCGCTTTAAATCTATTCATGCCTTTTCCCATGACTCCTCCCCTTTAACAAAAAACTTTTTTTCTGGCTTACCACTTTTCAATCCCCAATCCATAAAGCTCGCCAAAGGAATAGACCACCATCCACCTCCCATGTTCTTTAACAAGAAGCACGCTTGCTCTCTTCTGGAGGGATGTTTTTATGTCGACACTTGCCCTATCACCCGATATCTCTTCCCCGATAATTTCATACGTGGCGTTTGAGTCAACAGGTAAACCCAGAAGAACTCCAGCCCACGTCACGGAAGTTATTCCCATTGCTCCCTTTGATTTTTCACTTAGATACCTGAAAGACTCTGCAGCATCTTTTCTGATAAACGCTTTCAAAAAATTGTCTGCAACAGATGCAGGTGTGGAAGCAGAACTTCCACATCCCTGATATGCGATCAGGGAAAAAGAAACCAGGCAAATCATTATCCGATAAAACAATTTCCTGGTTCGCATCATTTTTATTATCGGCACGGTGAGCATTTTTTCATTAAGTTTACTACATCAAAGAACCTTAATCTCGAGAAACCCAAACCTTATCAGGGTTTAGATTCCGAGCGAACCAAACTCGCGTTATCACTCCGCGATAACAACAATTTGATGGGTGGTTATACTTTTGGGTATGACCTGGCAATCACTCACCAAATAATCACGTTAATCCGTTTTAAACGGGGAAGGTCCTCCACTTTCATTGGATTAGCCTCAATTGAAACCGACCCGTTTAAGATTTACCGCATCGGGGGTAAATCCATTGGCCAGACTATAGAAAAGAATTCACAATCTTCTTACCACGATAGGTTAAAGCTTGAATCCACCTGAGCTGGAAAAGTACCCAGAACGGCACGCGGCAATGGAGCCTGTTGATAAGACAAGTATCCATGGAATCGCGGAGGAAGGGATAATCGCAAAGGAGCCGGCGAGAGCTTGCGGCATCGGTGACATTGACAGTTCGGATTGTCAATACACACCCGTCTGATTTAACGCAAAAGTAAAACGAGCACAAAAAGTTCACACGCAATCCCTCCACAATAGGCGACATGACTGAGACGCTGTCGACAGGATGGTAGCAGGCCTAAGAATGATATTGCGACAAGACAGAAATACTCACTCAGAAGCATGATATCTCCCCTGTTAATTCCCAGCAGCAGAGTTTCCAACCATCACCATCGAACTCGAAGATAATAATACGACGCATCGGTACTTCGGAATCTTCATCCAATGCAACAGGAGAGGGCTACCAGAAAAATAGTCACTTCGGCTTTATTAATGGCGCTTATAGGAATAAGAATTGGATAGTTATAACAAAGGTTAAGTTTGAGTATTGGAGCACATCCAGCTGATCGGGTTCACCCTAATTTAATTGAGCAGAACTTTAGAGAAAGTGTTCCTGTTTCACATCAAGCGAGGTACATGCGAGCAACGAAGTAAGTTGAACAAGCTGGCGCTCATACCGAAGATGCTCCTCGCTCATATGTACTGTCCAAACGAGCCCGCCTGTCTTGTTTATCCTCATTTCTAACCCGGGCAAACCCAGGTGCCGCTTTGTGCACAGGTAAACGTCCCCGTTGTCCCCTAGCAGGCATATATCTTTGCTTATGAAGATAAACGCCATGATTATCCGGCACTCCCAGATGCTTTTCTTCCAATGCGCTGGGATGCCTGTACTGGAAGTGCTTCCCGTTAGCGTTCCCAGGAATACTCCTGCCGGTAAATGCATGCCCCAGAGCACCTTCCGGCACGGAATAACGGGAATAGTAATCAGGCTGGACGATGCGTTACAACAACTACCCAGCAAGTTAAAACGAGGCATCAAGGTCATACTACAGGCAAGTCAGCAAACCTTGCTCTGAATCCTAGCGAGAATTCATGACAAGCTGAAATCCTAGCAAAATTATTGAAACAGATGTAACAGGTCAGACACCGGACATGCCAAGCCAGTTCTCTTTAATAGTTTTATGAATAAATCAATTAAATGAGGCTTACCATTTCAAACGGGTAAAATACCGGAGAAAGCTTGAAATGATTCACTTGCGCCGGTCTTGATTCCTTAATCACAAATTAGGAAATAGCCTGCCAATGGGCTTGATTCTTTTGATAAAAGAACTGAGCGACTGCCAGTCGAGGAAATCGCGGTGAAAATCAAGGTTGACCTAACAAAGTGGGTTCCCGAAACCGCGATTATATCCAGATGATGCGGTACGAGAGAAAACTTAATTTCGTTAAGGCACGGAAGGAAAGATACAGCAAAGCGTGCAGGACAAGATTATTTTAACGACGCCTTGTATCGTATACCAATCC
>JACVIW010000200.1 GCA_015711695.1 Candidatus Geohydrothermomicrobium daggyaiense | reverse complement strand
TTTTGCTTTTCCTGCTCTTTGGTTTATTCGGTGAGTGAAATTCTTCCGGCAGGGGATTTACAGGTAAGCTCGCTTTTTCGAGTTGATGATTGTCATATGCGGTTTAATGGTTTAGGCTTATTATCTAAAAGAAAAATTGGATGGAGAGGTGGTTTTTTTGAAAGAACTGGTCGAGAAAGAGCTCGAAGAGATTCGCCCGATGCTCCAGCGTGACGGTGGAGATGTGGAACTTGTTTCCGTAGAAGAGGGAGTTGTTCGAGTCAGGTTAAAAGGAGCCTGTGGTAGTTGCCCCATGGCTACTATGACTCTTAAAAGGGGAATAGAGGAAAGGCTTAAAGAAAGAATTCCTCAGGTTAAAGAGGTAATCTCTGTTTGATTAGCTCTGCCGTGATTTAGATTTATTTCCAGAGAGCAAATTCTTAAGTTTTGCTGTGACGCTTCGCCGGAAAAAACCTTCTATTTAGGAAGTTTAAAATTGCTCCGGTGCTTGATCGGAAGAATTTGATTCCAGAGCAAGATGATTATGGCGGGCATAATTAGACTTTGCCTCTTCAGGTTCATAGGCTATTAGATCCCCCCACTCACCTGTCAGGCAGGAACTCGATGCTCGGAGGTAAAGGAAATGCGCGTTGCCGGGGTTGATATTGGTTCTCTGACCACGAAAGCAATAATACTCGAGGATGGAGAAATCGTCGGGAAGAGCCTTGTTATGACAGGCCACAATAGCCGACTTGCCGGGAGAAGGGCGCTTGATCTCGCTTTGAAAGACGCTGGGATAGGTGAAAACACCCTTGACAACATTGTTGCCACCGGCTACGGCAGGCTATCCATTGATTTTTTCGCCGAGCAGGTGACGGAGATTACCTGCCATGCGCGTGGCGCTCACAGCATTTTGCGCGATGCGCGCACAGTGATAGATCTTGGCGGACAGGACTCAAAAGCGATCGCGCTGGATGAGAACGGCAGAGTGCTGGATTTTGTGATGAACGATAAGTGCGCGGCAGGGACGGGGCGTTTCCTGGAGGTAATGGCTCAAGCCTTGGAAATCGGACTTGAAAACCTGGGTGAGGTCTCACTTCAGTCAGTTGATCCGGCTCCAATAAGCAGCGTCTGCACTGTATTTGCCGAAAGCGAGGTTATTTCGCGCATCGCTGAAGGTGTCGACAAAGTTGATATTGCAGCGGGAATTCATCAGGCAATCGCTTCGAGAATATATGCTATGGCGTCAAGGATTTCACTGAGAGAGCGTTTTGTTATGACTGGTGGGGTCGCGAAAAACATTGGTGTAGTTAAAGCTCTCGAGAAAAGGTTCAGGACTTCTTTCTTTATTCCTGATGAGCCACAGCTTGTGGGGGCTCTTGGCGCCGCGATGATTGCAGCAGAAAGGGCATCGGTTAAGAATTGAGTTTAAAGGGGTATGACGGGCTTTTAGCTTGATTACTGCTCATAGCTTTCTACTTAAAAGTGCCTAAAGGAAAAACACTCTCGCTGCTCAGGAAAGAATTCGTGCTTTTTCTGATTTTCTTCGAGGAAAATTGGAATTTGTTCTGACGGTTGATTATTTGTTCGCACTACTTTCGTGTTCTTGCGCGCTTTATTGGTATGATTTTTACCTAAAAGAGTGCCGGAATATTATTTTTGAGGTGATTTTATGGGAATTGATTCTATGGAAATTGACTCGATGATTGAAAACATCAAATATAATCCTTACTCCTGGGCAAGATCCTGGAAACAGAAAAAGGGCAAAGGTGTTATCGGTTATTTCTGCTCGTATGTGCCCGAAGAAATAATACACGCATGCGATTTACTTCCAGTAAGAATTGTTGGAAGGAATGCGGTGGCGACACTTAGTGGTGCCCATCTTCAGAACTACTGTTGCTCTCTTGCCCGCACCTCGCTGGATATGGCTCTCGAAGGAAAATTTGACTTCCTTGACGGGACCGTTTTTGTTCATACCTGCGACACAATGCAGCGCCTTAGTGACATTTGGAGATTGAATGCTGGATCTGAGGAGCATTTTGATATCGTGCTACCTGCAAGGCTTGATGGAGAGAACGCTTTCGACTATTTGCGCGAGGAGCTTTCCTCCTTCAGGGCATCCATTGAAAGGAGTTTTGGTAAAACTACGGATGAAGACCTGAGGCGAAGCATAGATATATATAACCGAAATCGTGAGCTGCTTGCAGAACTCTATGATATGAGAATTAAACGACCCGAATTATTGAGCTCAGAGAAGCTGTACCTTATCGTTACCATGAGCTCTCTTGTTGAAAAGAGCATTCACAACAGCTTACTCGAAACCCAGATATCCGATATGAAGAGATCGGCTTCTCCTGTCGGTCTTAACACTGTTGACGAGAAAGTGAGGATTTTCGGCATAGGTTCCCTTATGGAAGAATGGGGTTTTCTACAGATGCTCGAAGAGGCTGGGGCAACTTTTGTGGATGATGATTTTTGCAACGGGCGCAGGTATTTCGAGCAAGGGATAACAGAGGGAGATGACCCTATTATGGCAATAGCGAAACGTATCTTCGAACGTCCTATCTGTCCCTGCAAGTATAAGGTTTCACGCTCCCGTGTGCAAGAAATCATGAAAAGAGTGCAGGATGCGGGTGCTCAAGGAGTGATATTTTTTCAATTCAAGTTCTGCGACCCGCACGCGTTTGATTATGTTCCTTTAAAGGAGGCGCTGGAAAGGGCTTCGATCCCATCAATCTTGATCGAGATAGAGCAGGGATCGGTTTCGCTGGAACAATTGCGCACCAGGATAGAAGCTTTCATTGAAACTATAAGGGGGTAGCTTTGAGCGAAGAGGGCAAGAAGCATTATGTGAAAATCCGCGCTACAGAGAATATGAAAAAATTGATGACCGATTATTACATTCAGGCGAAGACCGCAGCTGGCACCGGAAAGAAAGTGTGCTGGATTACGAGCGGTGGACCCGTGGAATTCTTGATAGCCATGGACGTTATTCCTGTCTATCCCGAGAACCATGGCGCTATGTGCGGCGCTTCCAGGACCTCTGTTGAGCTTGCCGAGGTTGCTGAGGAAATGGGGTTCTCGCGTGATCTTTGCTCTTACGCGCGCCTTGATATAGGACAGGCTGTCACAGCGGGTGGTCCGATTGGAGGCCTTCCCAGGCCTGACTTCCTTCTCTGCTGCAATAATATATGCGGAACCGTCCTTAAGTGGTACGAGCATGTGAGTCGTTATTACGATGTCCCTATGTTTTTCTTTGATACTCCTTTTATACATAAGGAAACGAGAGAACATGCTTTTGAGTACGTCAGAAATCAATGTGTAGAGTTAATAGAATTTCTTGAGGACCAAACAAGAAGGAATTTTTCCGAGAATAAATTCGCGGAAGTCGCGGTCAAATCTGTACAGGCGGTTGACCTCTGGAAAAAAGTGCTATCCACGGCAGAACACAGACCGAGCCCCTTGACGTGTTTCGATGCTTTCATTCACATGGCTCCGATTGTAACGCTGCGGGGCACACAAGATGTTGTTGACTATTATCGCTTGCTTCTTTCCGAAATGGAGGAGAGGATCGAGAATGGAATCTCTGCTGTTCCCGAAGAGCGCTACAGGTTAATCTGGGATAATATACCCATTTGGTATGAAATGAGAAATCTGGGAAAACTCTTTGCGAGTCGGGGGGCTTGCCTTGTCGCCGATACCTACACCAGCGCATGGGCGGTTGACATCAGGATTGATGAGCCGCTAACTAGCATGGCTGACGCGTATACCAGTGTATATCTGAATATCTCCATTGATCTCATGGTTGATCAGGTGCTATCACTTATCCAGAGGTTCAAAGCTGACGGAATGGTAATGCATTCCAACCGTTCTTGTAAGCCCTATTCTCTCGGGCAGTATGACATCGCGAGAATGGTAACCGAGAAAACAGGCAAGCCCGTGGTCATTATCGAAGCCGATATGACTGACTCCCGTGCCTATTCCGAAGCGCAGGTTCGTGAAAGGATTGAGGCATTTCTCGAATCCCTTGAGCGAATGTAAAGGCTGATAACTTATAACGTTCAATGCCTTTTCGAGTTGAAATAAGCGATAATTCTCCGGTAAGGGAGTATTTTTCGGGCAGTGCCCAGAATTGTGATGCTTCGACGCAGCCTGCCCGGTCAGGTCAGGAAACGATGGAAGAAAGAGAAAACTCAAGTACAAAACATTACGTGGTAGAGACACGCTGCGGGGCAAAAGCCGCGATCGAAACGAGGGATTCTTTGAGGCGCTTTGAGGGGGAATCGGTCGTTTACTGCGGTAAGATTGGAGGAGATCCCGCTGCTGAGATACTGCGGGCGTTACGCGCGATTGAGGCTGAAAAGGTTGTTTCGGGATTCAGAGTTGCCATTAAAATAAATCTCGGAGGAGGGATCAACGATGTTCCCTCTTCTTACACTGACCCTCTCATCCTCAAAGCGACCATTGATGCTGTAAGGGCGATCGGGGGAGAACCTTTCGTGTGCGAAGCGAATATGCGTTCCATTGCGCATTGCTTCGATCAGATGGGCAGTGATCAGCCGTTCGACGATGGTCAGAACCTGGTCTTCATCGAGCTCCGCCAGCACTGACCAGAGCGCAAGCGGAACATCCTGCCCGATGACCGCGGCGATCGGCGCGTCGGCTCGTAGAGTCGGACCTGTGAACGCGAGTTCGAGAGCGACGGCCGTCGGGTCATTGCCGACGAGCGCATTCCCCAGTGCAAGCGACCAGCGATCGGCGGCCCCCCCGATCGGCACACCCAGCG
>JACVIW010000199.1 GCA_015711695.1 Candidatus Geohydrothermomicrobium daggyaiense | reverse complement strand
AACGTCAGTTGTTCGACAAAGCTGAATATACCTGTTAGTTTAAGAAACCTCGGCTCATTCGTATAGTATATAATCACAACATGATGGTCGTTGATCCTCAATTAGACTACGAAGATATTGTGTTTCGCTGGCTTGGTACGGCTGGTTTCAGCATCAGAACCCGTTCAACCCACCTTCTCGTCGATCCATTCATTACGAGAAATCCAAACGCTCTATATAGGCAGCAGTTTAAGCCTGAAGATTTCAGTGACGCGAGCCACATTTTTATCTCTCACGGGCACTTTGACCACGCAATAGACGTGCCGCAAATCGCCAGAACCTCGAACGCCAGCATTTTTTGCTCCCATAAAACAGCGAAATATCTTATCTCAGAAGGCATCCCGATTGAGAGAATCAACCCTTTAAGCGGTAGAGAAAAGCTTTCCATCGAAAAAGGCGTAGGAGTAGACGTGGCGCGATGCCGCCACATAGTCTTCGACCCGCTTCTCGTGTATCGCACTTTGATAAGGCTTGAAAAAGCCGGGAAAACGCGTGAATCGCTCGCCCATTTGAAGATGGGCGCAGGTCCTGTCCTGATATACACATTCATTATCTCAGGGCTTAAATTTACTCATATGGGTAGTCTTGGGCTCAAGCCAGAAAAGATTCCCGCGGCCGGCCTTCTTCCCCCTGACATCCTATTTCTTCCAGTGCAAGGACACACGAGAATAAAAACTCTCGCCGCTCAGTTCGCGGCAGCCCTCAAACCAGAGGCTGTCATCCCCCATCATTATGACAATTCCTTCCCCCCGATAAGCCAGGAAATTTATCTTGAACCTTTCCGAAGAATGCTTAAAGAGCTTCTCCCCGAATGCGCGTATTACGAGCCAAAAATCAACGAGCCTTTTACCTTGAGAGACATTTTTATGCAAAAATAAGATTGAAAATGAATGAAGAGATTAAGGTCAGGTGGCTCGGTACAGCGGGCTTTGAAATAAGCTTAAGGTACCCGATCCTCATAGACCCCTTCTTAAGAAGAAACCGTAAAGCCAGTCCGGTTCAAAACCTTAAACCCGAGGATTTCTCTCACGCCCAATACATATTCGTCTCTCATGGACATTCCGACCACGCTATTGATGTCCCAGATATAGCCCGATTCTCTCAATCGAAAATCTTTTGTTCTTCTGTGACAAGAAGATTTCTCATCAGGAAAAAAGTGAACCCTCATCTGATAACAGTTATTGACGGTGACCGGGAATTCGATTTTGGCGATTTCTCGGTCAAAGCATATCTTTGTAAGCACAGTAAGATAGATGTCGGAATAATAATCGAGTCTATGCCACAGTTGTTGATAGCTGTCCCGAGACTACTTGCTGATTTTCTTACCATGCCCGGAGGTCCGCTTGTTGTTCTTCTTTTCGATTTTTCAGGATTGAAGATTCTGCACATGGGAAGCCTTCCAGCAGACCATAGAAAAATTGCTTCTAAACTTTCTGACAAAACGGATGTTGCGCTTGTTCCACTGAGAGGGAGGAGCGACATCGCTGAAATCGCCGCAGAATTCTCGAAATCCCTGAAGCCCCGCGCAATCGTTATTCATCACCATGACAATTTTGCTCCGCCTTTGAGCCCACCTGTTGATGTCAAAACATTTGAAGAAAGAATTGAGAAATTGATGCCAGGGACAATGCTCTACGAGCCGGAGATGAATGTTTATTTCAGCCCGAAGAAGCTCATTGAACCGTTATGAACTAATCAATCTCTCAGGAAATAATTCAAGATAGTATAAGTTAGAAGGTTAGCATCTTTTGATGCCGTATCCCCGGGTTGCCCTCGATATCGTGCGGACTCCAAGCGGGACACTACACCGATCAACTAAAATTAATACCGAGTTCTGCCCTAAAGGGATACGTACCTGTCACCTTTTGACATGATTAGACCCATTTTCTCAAGTCTTTGAATATGCTTTGAAACCATCATCCATTCAAAAAAATCAAACATCTGAGGCGGGTTCCATTTCTTTCCGTAGATGAGCGCCTTATCTATGATTTCGCTCTTGGTGCGCTCTTTTGACAGAAACTCAAGTATCCTTCGGTCACGTTCGTGAATAACCGAGGCATAAGCCTCGAGCTTTCCGGTTATATCACCGGAAAAGATTCCTGCGCCGTGGGCTGTGTACCATGTTTCTGCTTTTATGTGTCTGAGGCGCTCGATGGAAGATAGAAAAGAGTCTATGTCGGAAACCGCGTTCCCATACCACGGTCCAAACCTGGTAAGATCGATATCCGCGAGATAAATCGCTTTTTTCTCTACAAACTCTACACAGATATGACCGGGAGTATGACCTGGTGTGTGAATTATCCTCAATGTGTTTTGACCGAGGCAAATCTCTTCGAGATCCTCAAGCGTTCGTCCGATTTCAACTTCCTCATGTTTCCAGACCTCTTTCACGACTTTTTTCCATGCTTCAAACCAAGGTTTTTCGTATATTCCGGCATATTTTGCGTTCTCGTCAAGAGATTCAATGGCGGGGGCATCAAGGCGATGGGCCGCGAAAGTTGCTCCGCGGAACAGCCTGTTATACCTCGTATGGTCGATATGGTAGTGTGAGTTGATAACCAACCTTATGCGATTTTTCCGGTGAAGGTCTGAAAGATACTTCTCGCGAGTCGCAGGATCGATAACCGTTGGCAACTCATCGTCAATGAAGATGGCATTACAATGGGGAAACCTGCCGTTATTCTCACCTTCAATGAAGAATATTTCGCCGGATGCCATGATGCGCTAAAACCCTAATTTACCAGGGTTCATTATCCCCTTCGGGTCAAGGCTCTCTTTGAGTGCCTTAAGCGCTTTCAAAGCCTCCGGCCCGTATTCTTTCTCAAACCAGGGGACGTGTTCGTATCCCACCCCGTGGTGGTGACTGATAGTTCCGCCGTTTTTGATTATCGCATCCCCAGCCTTCTTTTTTATGTGTTCCCACTGCTCGATTTCTCTTCCTCTGGCTTGCTTGCCCATAAAAATGAAATACAGACTAGAACCGGTCGGATAGGAATGGGAGAGATGACATGTAACAATCGAGTCTGAATCGTAGTCCGCAATGGCCTCGATAATCGCTTTCCTCACCACGCGATACAGTTTCATTATGTTATCCCATGTGGTTGCTGTTTCAAGCGTGTCAACCATTACACCCCACCCGATCATGATATCCCGGAGGTAGGGATGGTCATAGCGACCACGATACCACTCCATGCCTGCGCTCTTGCCAAGCGGCAGCGCACCATTCCGCCGGCAAATAGCGGTAAGCGCCTTGATCCTCTCAGAAACTTCTGATGCCTTTCCCTCACAACCGAGAACCGAAAATGACCCTCTGTGAAAAGAATACCCCAGTAGTTTAAGCATTTTTAAAGCAGCCCGGAGAGCCATTTCTTTTCCGGGGTTGCTCGACGGCTTCCTTACTCTTAAAGCAAGCGAACTTTCCTCCGTATCTGAAATCCTAATGGTTTCCGGAATATTACCCGACTGCATCATTTCTCTAACAGATTGAACACCGCCTTCAAATTCTTTGAATAGAAGCCCACGATAATCGAAGACTTCAGGAAGGACCCTTACTCTCACGGTAGCCTGCGTGATTATTCCAAGTGTACCTTCAGAGCCACACACGATCTCTTTGAAACTGGGACCTGCTGCGGATGCGGGGACATCCCTGGTGTCGATAACCCCGCGAGGTGTTACCATTCTGACTGACTCAACCATTTCCTCAATTTTTCCATAGCCCGTTGACTGCCTTCCCGCAGAACGACTCGCGATCCATCCACCCAGACCGCTGAAAAGAAAAGATTCTGGGGCGTGTCCCAGATAAAGACCCCGTTTCTTAAGCTCTTGTTCGATTTGAGGACCCCATATCCCGGCCTCAAATCGTGCCCGGAGGCTTTCCGCATCGACCATGATAACCTTGTCCATCCTTCTAAGATCAACGGAAATAGAGCCCGCAAAACCATCTCTATCAAGTGGCTCCACCCCACCCACCACACTGCTCCCTCCGCAATATGGAACGACTGCAATTCCCCTTTTCTCCGCAACCGCGAGGATTGCCTGTATTTCTTCCTCGCTCCCGGGGAACAGTACAGCATCTGGCGGGTTAGGAATACTCCCGCTCCTCGCCCTTATCACGTCCCTGTAACTTTTACCTATCGCGTGGTGAACCCTGTCTTTCTTCTCCGTTGAGAAATTCGCAGAACCGACTATCTGCCTTAATTCATCCATCACCTCATCGCTCAATCTTGGCTGACGTAGTTCAACCTCATCCAGCGAGGGATCAGGAGTTCTAACCTTCTCAACTTTGATCCCAAGCCTCTCTTCGAGGAACGGAATGTATTCAGGTCTTTCCTCAACTGGATAGGTCTTGTTTATGTCTCCCCATCCCCACCACCGCGTCTCAATTTTTTTTGATCCGTCCATTTCCTATCTCCATTTCAGCTTAACTTCTCAAGGCAGACAAAGACCCCTAAACACCTTTCTTCAAGCTTATCCCTACTCTTTCAAGGTAAAGTCTCAGAATCAGGAAGGAGCCTCGATTCCCTCACAGCCGCTCAGCCACACCGATGCAATTAAGCCAAGTGTTGGGGGAACGAGATTAGCGGAACAATCAAGAACCACATCAACAACGGCCGGAGAGCCAGATGAAATAGCTTTTTCCAGAGCTGGCTTTATCTCTGAAGGCTCTTTAACTCTTATCCCGAAGCACCCCATAGCCTCAGCAATCTTATCGTACCTTACCTCGGTGAAATCAACCCCACA
>MU158463.1:1419-4809 GCA_015711695.1 Candidatus Geohydrothermomicrobium daggyaiense | reverse complement strand
CGTCGCTTGGTAATAGTGGGGCACATCAGAGATTTCATAAGAAGAAGGCGCGCCACCTGATTCCTTCAAGCCACTCTGAATGTTAGACTTTACACCAAAGCGAGCGAAAAACTCCTCCTTTGAATCCGGTAAACCACGGGAAGGCAAATAAACTCTTGAAGATGCGGGAGAGGAGCGTTCAGGCGAAAGTGAAATTTTCTTCCAATTTTCAAACACACTCAAGTCAGCAACGTGGATAGTTTCTCCGCGAGCCAGCACGGGGATGAAAATTCTTTCCTCCTTCCTGACATCATCCTTGCGGTAAATTTTTATCATCCAGTAAAGAGTTTTATCGGGGGCAAGTACCATTTCGGGTGATTTCAAGGTTGCACGAATGCCCTTTTCCTTAAGGATATTGACCGCCTTTAAGGCGGCATCCTCGGATGATACAGGCGGGAACTCCCTGTCATCATTCCAGTCTGAAAACCATCTCCAGTCTTTCGCGTCCGGATCAATACATATGACAAGACGGGTTTTTGAGTTTCGATCAAGTACCGGCACAAGGTATTCAAGAACCATTCCCTCAATGCTTTTCACCTTAATAACTTCCCCCGGGCGCATTAGGCGCGCCTCACTGCTTACCAGCCCTTCTTCTGGCATTTCCGCATCCGTTCTTCTTATCTTTTGAAGCAGTTTGGTGGCTTCTTCTCGTACGCGCTCAAGTTCAGGGTTAGAAAAAGGAATTAAATCTGCTTGGGAATATGTGCAACGGGAAAATCCAATAGCCGTTGAAAGTGAAACGATAAGTGCAGTGAGAAAAAGCATTAATTTAAAAGCGTTCTTTGTGGCTGGATTGACCCTTTTCATCTCTTCCTTCTGTCAGGGTTACATCAATAAGTGACTCGGACATATTTTTGTTTTTCTTGAATAAACTTTAATAACCTGGTTGAATTTAAATCCAATCATAGATCAACTAAACAGAACCTCCAATGTGTTTAATTTTTTTAAGATCAGTCCTGCGGACCGGTATATACTTGATGGAAGATGTCGGCAGCAGGAGGTATCAGGTTTGCCTGCCTGTCTGTCTTAACACAGACAACCGCCGCTTTGGGAGCCTTCCTTGCCCTCTCCAGCGCGCCTTTGAGCTCATCAACATGCTCGACGTATTCAGCGTAAGCTCCAAGACCTTCGGCGACTTTATCCCATCTCACCGGATACTGCTCACAAGCTATAACCTTTGAAGGGTCTTTGAAAGTGACAATCTGACCAATCTCCTCCATGCACCACGAACCCTCCGCATGCACAATCACGGTTATCTTTATGTCTTCCCTTACCGCTGTCTCGATTTCCATAAAGTTGAAACCCGCTGCCCCGTCACCCGTTATAACGTAGACCTCTTTTTCAGGATTTGCCACTTTCGCTCCGATCGCATATGGGATACCGGTTCCAAGATGACCGAACTCAAATATACCAAGGCTTGTCCTGGGGCGGGTGAAACTGGTGAATATAGCGTTGAAAAGACTGGTGTTACCACCGTCCCCCACGTTTATTGCATCAGGAGGGAAAACTTCCCGAGCGATCATTACTGAATGTGCAGGGTGGATTCGATCTCCATTATACCCTTTTAGCATACTGGAAAACTCAAGTCTCTGTTCCTCGTCAAGTTTCCTGTATCTTTCTATAATCTCACTGCTTTTCTTTTCTATGGGGCATTGCTTAAAATGGGTAACCAGAGCGTCAATCGCACTCTTTGCGTCCGCGACGATACCCATGTGAATCGGCCTGTTCGCGCCAATGTTACGTGCATCAACGTCAATCTGAATGATTTTCTGTGCACCGGTTGAGCCCCAATATTTTTCGAATGGAAGGTCGAGCTCGCCAAGCCTTGTGCCAAAAGCCACCACCACTTCCGCCTCAATTCTTGCCTGAAGCCCGCCCTTTTGAAGACCGAAAAGGAAGTTTGGATGATCGTTAGGAAAAGCCGACCTTGCCGCCATCGATGTTATCACGGGACAATTCAAAATTTCAGCAAGCTTTATAAGGGAGTCAGTTCCGCCTGAAACAAGCACCCCTGTTCCCGCCATAAGGAGAACTGTTCGCGCGTTTCTTATGATCCATGAAATTCTTTCAACCTGATCCGCCGAAATTTGCGGAACCTCGCCCCTGTATTGATGCGGCTCGAGAATCACAATGTTTTTATCATCCCTGGATTCGTGGAAAATAGAGTCAGAAATGTCTATTTGAACAGGACCCGGTCTGCCAGCAAGCGCTTCGCGGAACGCCCTTTGAACTATTTCCGGTATTCTCGACCAGTCATGAACAACGGCGTTCCACTTCGTTATTGGCTTGAATATGTCGTATTGGTCGGTGCCCTGAAAAACTCCAGGCTTTGAAGGATAAATGACTTCCTTTCTTCTCTGACCGGTAATCGCAACAACCGGCACGCCTTCCTCTTTCGCGCATATTATCCCTGAAACAAGATTTGCCGTTCCCGGTCCCGCACCGGCCATAACAACCGGCACCTCCCCCGTTGTCTTGAATACCCCCTCCGCCATGTGCACCGCAGCAGCCTCGTGCCTTGGTGCTATCCATCGAATATTGTGATCTTTTGCGTGAAGCATAACTGTGTTGTAGCCGTTATCTGGAATCCCGAAGATCCGCTTGACTTTCTCTTTTTCAAGGCATCTCAAAAGAAGCTCTCCTCCATCAATCTCAGCCATTTTCGTCACCCCGTCTTTTTCCGAGATTTCCGCATCAGATCAGAACAATTAGGCTGGGACGTATTTTCACCATCGTTTAGTCCTGTCCCCTTATTTACCCTACCGCGCAGGTAGGTCATCCCATGCAGCCTGATTTTCCAGGCACATATATGGTCTACATATCGTCTAGAATAACTAGGCGACCCTAGCCCGGCGCGGGATCACTTAAAATCCTCTATATCAAGTGTCTGGCTCGTTATTTTCTCGTAAAGCGGGATTATCACGTTCAAGCTCGGGCCAGCAGACATTCCACCATCTATACTTATTGCCTGGCCCGTCACGAAAGCTGCTTCATCGCTTGCCAGATAATGATAAAGCGCCGCTACCTCCTCAGGCTTTCCAGCACGCCCTAGCGGATGCAGGTATGATGAAAGCGCAAGTTCTATCCTTGCCTCCTCTTTTTCCATCATGGGGGTATCGCATGTTCCGGGGCATACACAGTTTACCCTTATTCCTCTTTGCGCGAGTTCAAGCGCCGCTGTTCTGGTAATGCCTATTACAGCAGCTTTAGTGACAACATACTCACCATAAGAAGGGGTACCGAATAGTCCAGCATAAGAAGAGGTATTAATTATGGAGCCGCCATCAGTCATGTGTGGCACGCAGTGCTTAATCCCCCATATCACGCCCTTAAGGTTCACCGCAATACATC
>MU158463.1:0-1409 GCA_015711695.1 Candidatus Geohydrothermomicrobium daggyaiense | reverse complement strand
GCTTCTTCTCCAATGCCCTCAACGAGAACCGCTTCCCCGCTTATCCCGGCGTTATTCACGACAGTGGTTATCTTGCCAAAACGATGAGCGGCGGCATCCATGAGGTTTTTCACATCCGATTCGCGCGAAACATCGGTTTTCACGAAAAACCCGCCCGTCGCTTCAGCGACTTCTGAAGCGTCTTCGATATCAGCCAGAACCACCTGCGCACCAGCTTTCGAAAATCTCATCGCCGCCGCTTTCCCTATTCCTGATGCCGCGCCAGTTATAACCGCAACTTTACCTTCAAGAGAAAACATTTACCCCTCCCGTAAATCCTCAAATAACTCAGAAACCGGAATCCATTTTAGATATAGGACTTAGCCTGTCCCTCTAGAATATAGCGCCTGTTCTATTACCGTACAAACACTTCAAATACCTGAAGCGCAGGCGCAAGAACCACGGGATGCACCTCTGTTTACTTCCGGCTGTAGAGCTTGAGCATGTATTTTCTTATCGGGGAAAAAGCCACACTTAAAAGAAAGATAGCGAAGAGAACGATCACAACCGAAGCTCCGGACGCAAGATCAAACCTAGATGAAAGATACAGTCCGGCGATAATGGATACTGTGGAAGCAACTAGCGATGCCAGGATTACAAAGCGGTAATTCCTTGAAGCCTGCATTCCGATTGCCGCAGGCACTACAAGCAAAGCGGATACCAGAATTATCCCGACAAGTTTGATCGATATCACTATCGTTAAAGCAAGAGCTAAAAGCAAACCATAATGGACAAATCTCACGGGCACCCCGCTCGCAAGCGCGGTTTCTTCATCGAATACAAAGAAAAGGAGTTCTTTAAAGAATAAAATAATAAACGCCAGGACAAAGAAGCCCATAACCGCCAGAACGATCACGTCAGTCCACGTAAGGGTAAGAATGCTCCCGAACAGGTAGCTCATAAGGTCGAGATTGTACGCTTTTGCGAGCCTGACCAGGAGAACTCCCCCCGCCATCGCGGCAGAAAAAAGAATGCCGATAGCTGTATCCTCATGAATCTTTCCTTTGCGGGTAAGCCAGCCAATGAAAAGAGCGATCAGGCAGCAAAAAATACCTGCCGTGGCTATGGGATTGATTCCTGCCGCAATACCTATGGAAACACCGCCGAATGCGGCGTGGGATATACCCATCCCCACAAAAGCAAGCCGCCTCGTTACAACAAAGAAGGACAGCGACGCACAGATTATACCTATCAATATTCCACCTATGAGGGCTCGCTGTCCGAAACCATAAGCAATCATCTACTCTACCGCGCAGTTTTCCACTCAAAAAAATGTCTCATTCTTTTTTCCCGGAAACGATTTTCCTTTGGACTCCTCCTGTGAGTACGAGGAAAGCACTCCCGAACACAAATTGGTCGGACTTGTCTGA
>JACVIW010000196.1 GCA_015711695.1 Candidatus Geohydrothermomicrobium daggyaiense | reverse complement strand
ACGTTATAAGCCTCATTGCTGAAATACCCTTTCTGTATAAGCGATCTGGCAGGTTTTTTTACATGGCAGTCAGGTGATGTTTTATCTACAAGAATTTTTGCAGATTTGTCTTTTTCCTGATTGCCACATCTGTCAATTGACCGGTATTCAAGGAGCCATTTTCCTTCCATGAGCGTGAGCGGTTTACTGTATTTTTTCCAATCGATTATCGTTTGTCCGCTTACAAGATCCCTTACTCTGTATTCGGTGCGGTCGTAAGTGAAATCATCACAGGATAGAAAGATCTTGACGTCCGAAGTAAACCAACCGTTTTTGCCTTTATTTCCCTTTATTGAAACCGAAGTCTTCGGCGCATCGGTATCAACGTAAATCCAGTTGTTCGTTACGTATTCCAATTCGTTTTCCGCGCTGTCCAGGCAGCGAGCCTTTATCTTTATCTTCCTGCCATTTAAATTCCTCGCGATTACGCTTCTCTGGTATGGAGGATCAAAAGATACGTTTCCCCCGTCGCAGGGTAACCTTTTCCAGTCAACTTCATCTTCTGAGTAAAAGTAATCAATTTTTTCAATACCGTTTGTGAAACTCTTGCCGGTGGACACATCACTCCCAGTCACATTGAAATCATCGATCGCGTCTCTGCTGTCAACAATAAACGCCGAGTTGAAATATCTGGGCTGGGTTGAAACCGGCGGGTTCGTGATAGTCATGCTGGGCTTTGCCCGGTCTTTTCTTCTGAAATACACATCACCATCTGAGGTCAGGAGACACACATAATCTATACCGTCAGGCGATTTGACATCCGTGGAGGCAAGATCAAGCGATCTGGAATGATCGCTAGGGCAAAGGGGGCCAAAAAAGTCATCAACACGTCCGTGCTGTGATAAGCACCCATTCTCATTCCTGTAGAAGATATCATCTTGATTGGAACCGATCACTTTCGGGAAACAGGATGTCCTGCCTGTGATATGTTTAATGCTCTCCTCAACGCTTCCAGGATTCCACGAAGCCCCCATCATGGAGAGGGTGAATCTCCCAACAAAGTACTCACTTGTTTCGACGTTTTGACCCCTGTAGGCAACTACAGGGTTTTGCTCCCATACAACCGACGGATATGCCTGCCTGAAATTGTTTGAATGGGGTAGCGCCCCGCTTCCAGGCGCTCCCCATGTTGAACCTCCATCAACAGATCTGGTACAAACAAGGTGAGGTCTCGAGTACCCGCCCCCGGCCTCATCCTGCCATACAATCAATATGTCCCCGTATCCAGAAGCGGCAACCGAAGGTCTATGGCTATCAATTCCGTCGACATTACTTCTTGCCGAACCTCTTGTAACCGTCCCGTTCACGGAAATCTTTCCCCAGAAAACTTCCTTCGCTCCATTCGTCGTCTCAGCCCAGCAAAACACTACTGTGTTGTTTTCCGGGATTCTTGCGGCAGTATGATGAACTTTGTCGCTCTTTCCAGATGAACACCATCTGCTTGATGCTAGAAAACTTTCCCCCCAGTCATTCGATCGGGCAATCCATGTCTGGTAATAACCTTCTCCAGAACGCTTGCCAGACCATATTACGTAAACAGCCTTATTCGTGCTTGAGCCGGAGACGACGACTGGGTCGTTATTCGCGTAACTCCCGTTCTCAATGCATTGAGACTTTTCCCAGGTAGCTCCCTTATCTGTTGATCTCCTTAGCCATATCGAGTTGTCACTCCGCCTCCATACAACCCACAGATAATTACCCCTTGCCTCAACTGAAATCGAAGTGGCATCAGAACTCCAGAGTTTCCTCTGAAGCGTCCATCCAGAGGGATATGCATACGCCCTGCCTATAATGCTACTTGAACCCGATATTAACAGGATTATGAAAATCATAAAAAACGCTAAAAACAATGCAATGAATACCGAAACCCTCTTTTCAATCCTTTTATCGTTTTTATTCATTTCTAGACTCCCCCTCTACCACTTTTAGGAAATCGCTTTGTATGGAATCTACCGTGAAACATCAAATGACCCGAACGGTGAGTGTCGCTGAAGCGGAAAGACCTCTTGAATCAGTTACAGTTACGCTTACCTGATAGATACCAGGTGTCGACCAGTTGACAGTTTTTGTGTTCCCACCCCATGAGTAAGAAATTCTGTCCCCGTCAGGATCACTAGCTACGGCAGTGTAAACAACGGTTTGCCTGTGCAATACCTCAACAGGTCCACTGATGGATACAAGAGGAGGTCTGTTCTCTGTTACTTTCGTTTCATTCTCATAGCGTGTTTCTTTTTTTTGAGCTACCATTTCCGACATATTAGTTTCTTCAGGCGGCTTTGAGTTTGCCTGGTTGTCCTGAATCTGATCAGCCCCAGCACTTTCTCGTTCAAAATTCGCTTGAGGCGTAGATTGGTAGTCAGGAGGGTTATTTCGGGACGAATACTGCTCTACAGAAACAGGGAAGGGGACTTCGTTTGATTTGCTCTTTCTCCTGGAATAACTCTTAACAGACGAATCCTGGCTCTGCTTCCAATCTCTGGTTGACGAACCTGAAAGCGGGCCAACCGTGAGAACCCAGAGCGCAAAGCCGGCGATCATACAAACACAGAAAAATGTCATGAGCTTTTTAACGTTTATTAAGGAACGAGGAGTTTTACTGCCGTGGAAAACATCATCGCTTCGATTGCAGCCAGATTTATCGGGAGGTATTTCACAAACCTCAAAATGATCAAGGAAAGCGTCTGGCTGCAAATGGCCTGAATCACATACTTGAGAACAGCTAACGCTTTCTTCTGAGCTCCGGCGAGAATCAACGGACTCCTTCTCTAGTATCCTCAGTCTTCCTCCCTTGCGAATTTTAAGAGACCGTGACTTCGCGCGTTCTTTCAGGAAAGCAACTTCCTGTTGGGCTTGAGCCGAAATCTCTCTTGCTATGTGCACAACGTTCCCTTCAGTTTCAGGTTCAGGTTTTAGATGCGAAAAGATATATGGGACGTCCTGAGCGAACCGGGATCTTTTTATGTATGTATCAACAAGCCATGCATCACAGTCCTCATCATCATTTTCGGTAAGAAGGACGATCGCGCCTGGCTTCGAAATTTGCGGATCATGCCTGAGATGCTTGATAAAAACCTGAGCCATTGGCAAGTCAGCATCTATGAAAAAATATGAGAACTGACTTTCAACAAGAAGGGGAAGCGCCTGGTCTATGTCTCTTGCGTAATACACCCGTCCATATTTTTTGAGTGTTTTTCGCACACAAGAATCTCTTCGGCTATCAAGGTAAAAAATTCCTATGCCTGTACCCTCATCAAACATTGTGGAATTCCTCGCCGTCTTAAAACAATCAGGCGAAATTTTCACCCAATCGCATTAACCTATCAATCGCCCTAATGGGGGATTTTTGTTTGAGCCAATTCAATTTATATTATCCTGGAACGTGTTTTTATATAGTCTATATAAGGATAATAATTTTGTCAATATTTAATCAAACAATTATAACAAAGGAAAATGGTATGTTTCTAACCCTTTATTATCAGAAGGGCGGGTGCTTTTTTGTAGAATCTTGACTCTTCATATTTAACTTGAGCTCATTCCCCCTGAACTCTGCAGAAAACAATGCTGTATCGATTCGCCATTCATGAAACCGATCAGGTATTCTTGGTTCAATATTAATACCCTGTGGAGACGCCTCCACTCCACACAATTTCAAGATGGCGAGTAGAGGCGCAACGTGTGTATTCGAGTTCATAACGGGAAACTCCATCATCGGAGTCGCTGGCTGCACAAATGTCTCCCCTTCTCTTTCGCCATGCCATGAGTTGTAGGAATCTGGTCCGCTCCATATACCAAACCACACATGCGGATATTCCCTGGCATGCCTTGTGAGGAAAATTTTCCTAAGGCTTTCTAAAGCAAGTTCCCTCGAATGGAGTGCGTACCCCCAGGTAAGCAGAGCGCAAATGATTGGCCAGACTCCTCCGTTACAGTCCCAACCAGGCGGAAGCACTGAATATCTCGTCCGTACCGGACAATCTATAACTGTTGCGCCAATAGGGGAACGCTTATCGCAGAGTTCGTATATATTCTCAATAAGAGTCATTCGCTGATGAGAAGAACCTGCACGGGCAATAAGGCACCAGCACTGAACATCGAGAAAAAGGCGGTCAAGCCCAATCGGATTTCCGCGACCGTCCCACCCCCTCAAAAACCATTTCCCCTGCCATGAATCCTCGATCGCCTTTCTCAAAAAACACGCAAACTCAACCATATCCTTGGCCTGCCGAGGGTAGAAACTCTTTATAAGCTCAGCTGCTCTCGGAAGAACGTACACCGCGAGTGCCGTGCTGAAGCCTGACTCACCCCCAAACCTGAGCGGCCTCGTTTTTTCAACCATTAGAGGGAGCGGGTCCATCCAGTCGCCGCCGCCAAGCCGAAGCATTCCATGCTCGCCGGTACCCAGATCCTCCTTCAAGAAGCGAAAGGTCAAAAGAACTTTATCCAATACCGCGCTTGATTTTTCTTTTTCCCGGCAATGAGAATAAAAGGGTATCTCCTCGCCAAGAAACTCGAAATCGCGTGTAGCCCACACATACTCGGTAAGTGCCCACATGAAAAAAAGCGGGAGATCTGAAGGAAAACGATGAACGCCCCCGGACGTGCAAATTCCACGACCGATATGGGAATAATATATTGCGCCGTCCGCGCGCATCATCCTCATAATTGATTTAAGGATTTCTCTTGCACCCTGGGGATGAAAGTAAGTTAAAGGAATTGCACTAAAAGCGTAGTCTCTCGGCGCTCCCTGCACGCCGTGAACGAAACCGTAGGCAGAGCCCTGTGGCAGAAA
>JACVIW010000195.1 GCA_015711695.1 Candidatus Geohydrothermomicrobium daggyaiense | reverse complement strand
GGAGGTATGATCGTCTTCAATTCCTCCATGCAGAGGCTCCAGAGGTCTTTTGCGCAGTCGGTACCTGTTTTAGCAATGGCTCCCTGCTCCATTTGGACCCCCTCTTTTCATTGTTCCTAAGAGACTCTGCGGCGACAAGAATTTTACTAACGCGTTAAATAACACGCTAACGATTATCAACAAAATTTCCACAAAATGTGGAAATTTTGTTTCCGAGCTTTGCCTTTATTTAAAGCCCTCCCCGCCGGATTATCCACACCGGACGTCAAACTAAAGTTATTGAATCAACAATTCCACAATGATATCCACAAATTGTGGATAAAGGTTCATAATGCACGAAAGCCCAGAGTTTTCTCTGGGCCCTGCGCGGGGATTATAACAACGTCCGTATGTTCGCGCAAGATGTATGGGGAAGAATTGTGAAAAATTTTAAATTTTCTTACTGACGCGAAAGTTGAAAAATTCGGTTCTTTGACAATGAGCAACACTCAAATATAATATGCTTGCTCAATTTCCGGGCTAAAGGAAGGAGATTCCCATTGAAAAGAACATATCAGCCGAAGGTCAGGAAAAGGAAAAGAGAACACGGCTTTCGCAAAAGAATGCTTACCAAAGCAGGTAAGAAAATAATCAAGCGAAGACGCGCAAAAGGGAGAGAGCGGCTTACAGCTTGATTGAGGTTATGCATAGTGAGAGGAAGATCGCTGGAATTAATAAAATAAATTCCCGGGAAATACATACCGCTAAAAAATTTGGCAGTAAGCGGGATGGGGTTTATGTCGCGTTATGGAAAAGAGAAAAGCCCGGGAAGCCCCGAATCGGGATTATTGCGGGAAGAGGTTTTAAAAGCGCGGTTAAAAGGAACCTCGCTAGAAGGAGAGTCGCTGGGTGCGTGATTGAACTGAAAAGTCTTCTTCGAGATGGAGTCGATTACCTTTTCGAGTGCAAACCTGGGTGCGAGGCCGCTCCTTACCAGGAATTGGCAAGAGATGTGCGAAATTGCCTTCTGCGCTAATGAGGATATGCGGTGGAAGAGAAGCTTGAAAGATATAAGAAGATAAGGGAAATCTGGCTTGCCCCTGTGAAGTTGTACAGGGGGGCAATTTCCCCCGGACTGAAACCGAGATGCAAGTATATACCAACCTGCTCGGAGTATTTTGAGCAGGCTGTTCAGAAATACGGAATACTTAAGGGGTCTGTCATAGGGTTTTATAGGATTTTAAGGTGTAATCCTTTTTCTAAAGGTGGATATGACCCCCTTATTTAGGCATGGGTGTTGAAACGTGATAGGATTTTTATTCGCTGCGATTCCAGGCATAGCTCCTATAAGCAAGTTCTTCGCCTTAATTCTTGAATGGTTTAATTCTTTCACTCATAACTTCACTCTATCAGTGATTCTTCTCACAGTACTTTTCAGAATAGTTGTCCTTCCTCTTTCTATAAGACAAACAAAATCAATGATCGTTATGCAGCGAATTCAGCCGAAGTTAAAAGAAATTCAAAAGAAATACAAGGACGACAGGGAGCGAATGGGTCAAGAAATGATGAAGCTCTATAAAGAGCATAACATTAGCCCTCTTGGAGGATGCCTGCCGCTCCTTGTTCAACTCCCACTTCTTTTCGCTTTGTTCGATGTTCTCCACAACGCAAAAGAATACACCAGAGGATGGAGCCCCGCCCCGGGATGGGGGTTTTTAGGGATAAAGAATGTTACCCATGCCGGGTCAAAAATTTGGGCGGAAGGCGGATATATACAGCTGATCGTTCTTGTTTTGCTCACGGTGATCACGGGGTATATTTCTTCGAAGATGATGACAACAGATCCACAGCAGTCAAGGTTAATGGCAATGATGCCAGTAATCTTTGGCGTTTTTGCCTGGATTCTGCCTGCGGGCGTAACCATATATATTATCGTTACAAACGTTTTGACCATCCTGCAACAGTACGTGCAACTTGAGCGCGAGGGTTTCTACGCGGAGAGAAGGAAGCAGAGAGAAAAAGAGGGGGAGCCCACCAGCTTTGTTGGTAGAGCGAAATATAACGTGTCCAGGTCCTGGGTTAGGCTGCTCAAAACGCTCGGGATAGCCAGGGTTGATGAGAAGGGCGCAAGAGATAGACCCCGGGTCGTTGGCAAAACGAAAGATCGAGCGGGGGAAAAATTGGCGAAGAAGGCCGAGCCATCTTCTCAGAGGAAGGCTGGGGCGAAGCAGGTTTCAAAAAGACGCGACACGGCAGGGACAAAAGACAGTAAAGGGCGTTCCCCAAAATCAGGCGGGAAACACGCTCCCGCCGGAGCAGTAACCGGAGCGAAGGCGAAGAAAAAGCTGTCGTCGAAAGGCGCTCCGTCTTCGAAAAAATCCCAGAAGAATTTTTAGGTAGATATTGGCTAAAACTTGCTTTGGAATAGAAAGGAAAAGCAGAAAATGACGGAAGAAAGAAAAGATTCGTGGGAATATACAGGTAGATCGGTGGATGAGGCTGTGGAGAAGGCGCTCGAGGAACTTGGTGTTGAAAAAACAGATGTGGAAATAGAGGTGATAGAGGAGCCCCAGAAAGGATTTTTGGGTCTTGGTGGCAAAGAGGCGAAGATAAGAGTGTCTTTCCCGGGCGGCACGAAGGTTGGGCGAGAAGGGGTTTCAAGGCAGGCTTCGGGAGAAAGGCGAGAGCCTCAAGAGGCTGGCGGCATGACAGAGGAAAGCGTGGCAGTAAGATCCCTGATCAGCAATATATTGAGGCTCATGAAGGTTGAAGCGACCATTGAGATAGCCGAAAAAGAGGATTCGATAATTGTGGACATCTGGGGTGAAGATGTAGCCTTGCTTATAGGGAGAGGCGGAAACACGCTTGAAGCCCTCCAAACGCTTGTTAACATCTGCGCAAGTAAGAGAGTTTCTGCGGGGAAGAAAGTGGTTGTTGACGTTGAGGGGTATAGAAAGAGAAGGAAATCCAGGATTGAGAAACAGGCGCAGGATAAAGCGAGGGAAGCGCTCGAAAAAGGGAAAAGCGAGCTCCCTCCGATGAGCGCTGCAGATAGGAAAATTGTGCATTTGACGCTGCGTGATTTCAGGGGGGTAAGGACCGAGAGTGTCGGTGAGGAGCCGGAACGACGGGTGGTAATTTACGCTGATAAAATAGGGAAAGCAGACGTTTCACGTGAAACAGAAACGGTTGATGAGAAATAGCGATTTAGTAATTTTACGTTTTACACGCGGGGAGCTTAAGAGTTGGTTGGTCTCAGGACTTTATAGGTGGGCATAATCTGGAATGGAAGCTGCTTCGCGTGCCAAGCGCCTATTGTCATAAACTGGCTAAATTTTAGACCGTGAATACGGACCAGGCCATAGCCTTAGACCCCAGCATCATCAGTCCAGCGCGAAATTTGCTCAAAATTTTTTCAAGGCCGAACACTATCTTGCGCACTGTTGTGAGTTTTGATCCGAAGAAAGGCTTGATTTGGCACTGATAATCGCTTGTGTTCCGAATCCTATTTTTTGTCCATGAAATAATTCTTGTAGACCTGTGCCATAGGGACGGATTTAGACCTGAGCATAAGCTATATTATTAACGTAAATCACAAGTAAAAAGATATTTAAAGCGGTGGAATTAGCAAATTGTGGGATGGGCGTGAGGTTGACACAGAAAAGCCACGCACTATGTATGAAAAGATTCCAAATATTCCCGGGCAGCAATAAAATGGCTTATGAGCATAGCGAAGTCCGGGTCAATACGTTCGGTGCATTATTTCTTAAGCAGCATTGTTGATAACCCTGGCAGAAAATGTGGAATTGCTTAGAAAACGGCCAATTTTTGACAGGTTTTCCACAGATTTGTGGAAAAGATATGTTGAATTGTTGAAAGTGGCCGTAGATGTTTCACGTGAAACGATAGGAAGGCCGGGCTTATTTTGACCAACTCTCTGGTCATGGATGTGGGTAGCAGATTGATTACCTTATAAACTGGCAAAGAGAAGCAAACGATAGCGACCATGCGGAAGAGTTTTTGATCGTGTCAGTCTGGAGGAAGTGCTTAAAATCTCCACGGAACCAGAGTTATGGGTGTTTGGGGAAGCACCGCGTTGAGCGGAAAGAGAGGGGAAGGGGATTCTGGATTGAGAGAAGATAGCCGTAGAGGGTTAGTTAGCACTGCTAATAATTTTTTCATGTTCAAATTGTTAATTGTCGCTCAAAGATGCGGCGCATTATTGGATTGTTCTAAAAAAGGGTAATAATGTGATAATTTGGGAGGCTGCAGGCGTTTAAAAGACCGTTGGCGATGCTTGATTTTCGGAGTGAGGATCCTTTTAGTGAGTTTTTGATCAGCGAGATGACGTTAGGTGATATTATTTCGACGGTTTTAGGCGCGGACTCATGAGCAAATACGAGATTTACAGGATGGTTGAAGCGCTGGAATTTTTTGGGCTGGAAAACGCCCGGGAAAAAGCAAAGCGTTTTTCAATTTATTTTCAAATGATCTCCGAAAATAGACTCTGGGGTTCTCTAACATCCAGGAGGGTTGCTCAGGACCCAATTATTCCAGTCGTTCAATCGCTTTCTATGCTCGAGGTTTTGAATGAGCCGGGCTTCAAGGGGATAGGTGAGATTGGGAGTGGGGGAGGAATACTTGGAATAACGATGGCGATTGCTAAAGATAATTGGCGTTTTACGCTTATTGAATCGAGTTCCAGAAAGAGCGCTTTTCTGGCGGAGGTTTGCGGCAAACTCGGGCTTAAGAACGTGACAGTGAGAAGGTGCATGGCTGAAAATCTTATAGGTAGTTTAAGCTTTGACAGCGTCATTTCCAGGGCAGCGGGAAAACTTGATTCTTTGCTCCGGGTG
>JACVIW010000194.1 GCA_015711695.1 Candidatus Geohydrothermomicrobium daggyaiense | reverse complement strand
CGGGCCGAAACCGAATATCGGCCCTTCCCTTTTCAGCAATCGGATTTCTCCGCAACCGGTGTGGTCAATATTGAGAAAGTACGCGTTCTTGAGGAGCTTTTTGTTTTTTTTGATGAGTTCTACTGTGCCCCTTCCGCCCGCGAACCCTCTGGCGGTAGCAACACACCAAATCTCTGTGTTTTCCAGTGGAGATTGGGCCAGATCCTCGAGAAGCGAAAGCATTGTGCCAATACCCGATGCGTTATCGTTCGCGCCTTGAGAATTTCTCCCGAATATTTCTCCCCATGACAGAATAAGAAGAAATAAGAATACGTATGCTGCGAACGGGGATGAAGCATACCAGATTAGCCTGATGGTGGCTGGACTGAATTTCGCGAGCCTGCCCGAAATGCCAATTAAGCTAACAACCGCAATCCCAAGGATACATAAAAAAAGAAGGATGTATGCGATTCTGTAAAGTCTCGGGATCAGCCCGATGGCGAAAGGCGAAGTTCTTGAGCTATCGTAGTTCGCCGTGATAACAACTCTTTTTTTACAGGGGACGTGCTTCTTACCCTTTGGGGGGATTATCTGTATGATGTTTGCGGCTTTTGTGCGGGGAAGTAATCGGGAAACAACCGCCCAGGAGTATGTCTCCATCTGAAAGGTAATAAACACGATTGAAGCGAGAACAAAGGATATCCTTGGTTCTGGCAGGAAAAGGAGGTAGGAAATAAGGGCGAAAACAAGGATTATTATCAAGGCGGGAATATCCGAACGCCAGCAGGAAAAATGCTGAATTCGGATATCATTTCCAGTTTTTTTCATTACACTTGTAATGTAGACTGATGCGGCTCGCTCGCCATCCGAGCCACCTTCTCTACTTCCGATCCGCTTCGATAAGTAAAGAACATGTTTACCCGGGAGACTCATGCGCGTATTCTAACATAGTGGGTGATTTTGTTATTAGAATAAACGCATGAATACGGTTGAAAGCTTGAACGGACGATTAGCTTGAAAGCAATGTGTCTGCCAGCATATGTTCTTTTAAGAAAACTGAAAATTCTGGCAAGATAAGAATAGTAGAACATGCAGGAAAATACCGATTCTTGTTAGCGCGTGTTTGAGAATATAAAATTTAGCGACAATTTTTATGAGATGGCGAGCGATCGTCCGAAAGGTGAGAATTACGAGTGATTATTTGAATTATGTATTCGGTGATTGGATATGGCTGAGTCTATCTTGAACAAGGTGAACTCACCACGAGATTTGAAGAATCTCTCATACGAGGAACTTAAACGTCTTGCTTTGGAAATAAGAGAACTCATCATTGAAACAACCAGCCATACCGGAGGGCATCTCGCCTCGAGCCTTGGTGCGGTGGAAATCGCGATTGCTGTTCACAGGGCTTTTGATGCGCCCGTTGATAAAGTGATATGGGACGTAGGTCATCAGGCTTATGCTCACAAGATAATTACGGGAAGGCGTGAAGCATTCAAAACACTAAGACAAAAAGGGGGTATTGCCGGGTTTCCTCGCAGGGGCGAGAGTCCTTACGACGTTACTGATAGCGGTCACTCCGGGGGATCTATTAGTTATGGTGTGGGGCTTGCGCTATCGCGCGAGATAAACGGGGATGATTACGGTATAGTGGTGATTGTAGGAGACGGTTCAATGACCTCCGGGGTGGCATACGAGGCGATGAACCAGGCTGGCCACCATCTCAATTCCAATCTTGTCATACTCCTCAACGACAATGAGATGTCTATCTCGAAAAACGTGGGTGGCTTTGCATCATATCTTTCGAGAATAAGGATCAAGCCCCCTTATACTCACGTAAAGCAAGAGATCGAATCACTTTTAAGCTCTTTTCCCGGATGGGGCGAAGCTATATACAAAGTTATTACCAATCTTAAAGCATCCATTAGCCATGCGCTTCTACCCGGGCTTCTTTTTGAGGCAATTGGTTTGAAATACGTAGGACCTATTGACGGGCATGACATCAAGGAACTTGAGCAGACACTTCTTGAAGCCAGAAAAGTTGAAGGTCCCGTCCTGATTCACGCCTTGACCAAGAAAGGACTAGGTTATCCTCCGGCAGAGCAGAAGCCGGACATGTTTCATGGAGTTGGTCCTTTCAATAAAGAAACGGGTTCTTTGGAGAGAAAGCAGAACGAGATAACCTATACTGAGTTATTCTCAGAGGCCATTGTCAGGCTCGCAGGCGAGAGGAAAAGGCTTACGGCGATAACCGCTGCTATGAAGCTCGGAACAGGTCTGGATATGTTCAGCAAAAGATTTCCAGACCGATTTTTCGATGTCGGTATAGCGGAGCAATTTGCGGTTAACCTGGCGGCAGGTCTCGCGATCGGTGGTTTTGAACCAATTGTTGCTATTTATTCCACGTTCCTTCAACGCGCTTTCGATCAGATATCCCAGGAGGTTTGCCTTCAGAATCTTCACGTTGTATTTGTTGTGGACAGGGCCGGGTTGGTTGGAGAGGATGGTACCACTCATCACGGATATTTCGATATTTCGTATCTAAGGCTTCTTCCTAACATGACAGTAATGGCCCCAGGGGATGGCAGGGAACTGGAATTGATGCTAAGGTATGCTATTGAACTTGCAACCCCTGTGGCAATCAGATTTCCGCGAAGTTCCGCTAATTTTATCCAGGGGTACGAGCCTTCAGCTATTTCCGCTGGAAAAGGAGATCTGATAAAAGACGGGTCGGATGTAATGCTAATAGCAATCGGGGATATGGTTGGAAGAGCGCTCCGGGCTTCCGAAATTCTTATGGAAGAAGGGATCTCTGCTGGTGTGCTTAATGCGAGGTTCGCAAAACCACTTGACTTAGATTTTTTCAAAAATGCGTGTATCGGAAAAAAACTCGTGGTCACGCTCGAGAACAATGCACTCTCTGGAGGTTTCGGGAGCGCTTTGGTTGAGTTGCTTGGCGATTCTGAGTTCGAATTCAGGGTGATGCGCAAAGGTATTCCCGATCGTTACATAGAACACGGCGCGATTGACCAGCTCATGGATGAAATTGGGTTATCACCCGAGAAGATTTCGAGAGATATCGCCCGCGCGCTTCAGTTTGAGCATGATGGTTAAGAAAAGGCTCGACGCATACCTCCATGAATCCGGCTTGTTTCCGAGTCGCGAAAAAGCCAAATCCGCGATAATGGCCGGTGCTGTGCTTGTTGAGGGAAGAAGAATCACAAAACCGGGGACCAAGGTGACGGAGGGCCAGAAAATTGAGGTACAAAAGGAGAAAAATAATTACGTCTCCCGCGGAGGCATAAAACTCGAGCACGCTCTCAAAGTTTTTGGTGTTGATGCAAGAGGGAGAAACGTGATAGATGTGGGCTCTTCGACAGGGGGGTTCACTGAATGTGTGTTGAGGAAGGGAGCTGAACGCGTTATTGCTGTTGATGTCGGAAAGGGCGTTTTGCACTGGAAATTGAGGACCGATCCGAGAGTGCATGTGCTTGAAGGGAAAAATGCGAGGTACTTGAAAAGAAGCGACTTGCCCTTTATACCTGATCTGGCGGCGATAGATGTTTCGTTCATATCACTTAAAAAAATAATTCCCGCTGTGCTTAGAGTGCTTGAGGAACCGGGGGAGATAATAGCGTTAGTGAAACCACAGTTCGAAGCGGGCAGGAAGGAAGTTGGCAAAGGTGGCGTGGTGAGAGATCCTGTTGTTCATGCCAGTGTGCTTGAATCGTTCTTAAAATGGTGCGTCGAGCAACGGATTCACCTTACGGCTTTGACCTACTCTGCTGTAAGAGGGCTCCATGGAAACATAGAGTTTTTTGTTCATTTAAACGGTTGCCAAGCCAGTTGGGTTTCTGAAGCTGAAATTCAAAGGATTATCAAGGAAGCGCATGAATACTTTGTGGGACAAAACCCCCCTGTTATTTCGGGAAATAAAATGCCATGCAGCGAGTTATGAGCAGTGTCCGTAAAACTTGCCCGAAGAGAGTGAAGAGAACTAAGACACCATGGTGGTTCTAATGAAAAATATGTCTTGCCATGCGAGATGCCGGAGCATACTTATTATCCCAAACGTCGGCAAGAATGGGATAGATAATTTTGCCAGAGGAGTAGCATCAAAATTCGAAAGCCTATGTGTAAAATGTTTTTTCCTCAAGGAAGATGCAAGGGCTATCGGTCTTGATAACGAGTTTCCTTTCTATAATGAGGGGAATCAGGAAATAGATTTCGTTGTGGTACTTGGTGGTGATGGCACTGTATTACATGCTGTCAGCGTTATGGAGAAGGTTAAACTTGACGTGCCTGTAATGGGTATCAATATCGGCAAGATTGGTTTTCTAACCTCTGCGGAAATGCATGATTCAGATGCCGCTTCCGAGATGCTTTGCAGGGGCGCATTTCGCTTAAGCGAGAGATCAATGCTTGCCTGCAGACTTGATCAAGGAAATTCTCCTGCGGAGCATAAGGCGTTAAATGAAATTGTAATAGGAAAGACAAAAAGAGAAAGGCTCATACACCTCAATACTTACATTAACGGGGAGTTTTTCATGAGATATTCGGGTGACGGACTGATATTTGCGACATCAACTGGCTCTACCGCATACTCTCTTTCTTCAGGTGGGCCGATTGTAACTCCCGACATAAAATGCATTTTGATGACACCGATATGCGCTCATATGCTTTTCTCAAGGCCCATGGTCCTTGGCTGGTCTGACGTTGTGACCGTAAAAGTTGAGGGCGAGGGGGAAAGTTTCGCTGTAAGTGTTGACGGACGCACCGAGGATGAGGTTCCGCCTGATTCAAGTGTGGAAATATACGGGTCTGACAGAACTGTTCGTCTTGTGGAACTTGAGGGTTCGTCTTTCTATCGCACGTT
>JACVIW010000193.1 GCA_015711695.1 Candidatus Geohydrothermomicrobium daggyaiense | reverse complement strand
CTGTATTTTCAAACCCCTGACCTCGATTGCTTTTTGAACAATCTGATCATGGGGAATGTTCGAAACTACGTGCTCGTATGTGCATATACCCGTCGGCAAAATCTCCGGTATAGGCGTGTCCGCTATCGTCGGGAATCCGTAGTTGATTGCGCCGGCGGCATTGGCATACCATTCATCCGTTACCTCACCGAGCGTTATTACGAACGCGAAAATTCTGTTCTTATTGTAAAGAAGAACCTTGCGGTAGTCCCCAGGTTTTGCGCCTCCAAAACTCATCGCGGCCCTTGCAGCAAAGCCAAGTGAATAGACTACCGAACTTACCTCCCTGCCGTAGGGAACAATCCTTGTTTCCCAGCCCAGCTGGATCCCCAGGCTGTCAAGCTGCTCGGCCACAGTAGTCCCGTTATGGTGAGCTGATGTCCATATATAGAGGTTTTTCTCCTGGAGTTCCTTAACAATTTTTTCAGCCGTCTCGGGATCAGGAGCGGCGCCAAGAAGCGCACAGAACCCTGGTGCTGTGCCATCAACGAACTCGACACCCCTCTCCCTCATGATCACGTCATCGGCTGCACCGAGCCATATTCCGTCGACGGGATTTGGTCCATCCACATACTTAATGGCTTCCTCTATTTCCTCCATAAAGAGAGTTGCCATCCCAGCATCGAGAGCGGGACCTAGGTAAGGTGTCCATAACCTGTCTGAAGGTACCGGCGGGAGAAGGTCTTCAGCGATTTTCATTATACGCGGGCAATCGCCGAGTTTCTCCACTTTCTCCCCCGTTATTGCATAAATTATCGGGAGATAATAAGCGGTATTAGGGAAACCTATCTCCTGGTTAGGCCCATACTTTTCTAAAGCCTGCTCGAGACGAGCGGCTACCCTGTCATGTATGGCGTGCGCTCCCCTGATTGCAGCGCTTGCGATAATCTTCGACATACGAATTCCTCCTTGGTCAGTCCGACTTCCTTAAGCCGAATACTTACTCACTCAATTCCAAGCTCACGCCTCATTGCCATGTCATAAAGCACTCGCTCGCGCTTGGCGTGAATTCCAAGAGCTTCCCTTTTTGTATCAATTCTGTTGAGCAACTTACCAACCATTTTTTCAGGGTCAGGCTCGAAGTCCCATGTGTTTCCGTAAAGCTCTTCGAAACCCTTAAACAGGTAATCGGTAAGAGTCTGGCTTCCAGTTGTCGGCCACCTCGCACCGAACACCGTATATGCCCCGGAAGTAACAAAATAATGCCCAATCGCCACTGCCTTCTCGCTCATCCACTCCGGAGCGCATCCTGCAGCTGGAAGATCCGATATATCATCGCCGAGACCACCCTCTTTGACCATGTTGGTCAATGATATCAATATTCGACTGTTGTCCACGCATGAACCGGCGTGTAAAACCGGCGGTATTCCAACAGCCTCGCAAATCTCTCTTAACCCCTTCGGCATTACCCCTTCCACATAAGCAACCTCAGGTGTCATCAATCCTGTCTTTGCTACCGCCTGAGCAGCGCACCCTGTCATCACAACAAGACAACCGTTTGCCACGAGTTCCTCGACCACCCGAACATGTGCAGCTTCATGAGGGACTCGTGGGTTGGAGCATCCCACAACACCTACGACTCCCCTGATCCTCCCGTCAATAACGCCATCATTCAAGGGTCGGTATGACGCTCTGAATCGGCCACCAAGCATGTAATTTATATACTCATGGTCGTAACCGGCGATAAACTCACTTGTTTTCTTTGGAATATCAACCTTTCCCCTGTTCGGAAAATTGTCAATAGCCATCTCGACAATTTTTTTCGCCGTTGAAAGCCCGTGCTCTTCGTGGAACTCGACATGCTCAGCAAAAGGCATTTTCGCTTTGGGGCTCGTAGTCACAACTTTTGTATGGAAGCACTGCGAAAGCTCCCCGATCGCCTGATAAACACACTGGACATCGACGATCATCAGGTCAACCGCACCGGTAATTATAGCTAGTTCCTGCTGAAGAACATTTCCAGCGATCGGTATTCCATGCCTTGATAATATCTCGTTCGCGGTGCAGCAAATACCCGCGATATTTATTCCATTCGCTCCCTTTTCTTTCGCTTTCTGGATCATGTCCTCGCTCTGACTTGCGAGCAAGATCATTTCGGAAAGAAGCGGCTCATGTCCGTGAACAATTATGTTTACCTTATCTTCCTCTAGCACCCCAAGGTTTATTTTCGCCCTCAATGGAGTAGGTGTGCCGAAAAGGATGTCCTGGAGTTCGGTGCCGATCATTGAGCCGCCCCAACCATCAGCAAGGGCACAGCGTGAAGCCTGGCGAATAATGTTTTCCATGTCCTGGTCAACACCAATCGAACTCCGGTGCATGGCTTCCACCACTTCGCGGTCTATGCCCCTGGGGAATACCCCGAGTTTTCTCCATATCTCTTTTCTTGGCTCAGGAGCCCTCTGCGCGAAAGCCAGTTCACCTTCTTGCTGACCAAACATCGCGAGGCATTTCTCGCCCACCTCAAGCGCTATCTCCTCATCAGTTCGATCATCCACACTGATACCAAGGTCGAGGGCAACTTCAAGAAGTTTTATCCTGTCCTTGATCTGGTAGCCTTCAGCCTCGCCCTTTGCGGCAAGAATGAGTGTTTGCGCAACGGCCCTCCCGTGATCAGAATGCGCGGAAACACCCCCGGCAACCATACGGAGGAAATTTCTCGCGGCGACAACCTCCGGGGTGGCGCCACATATGCCCCGCTTCTCGGGTTCCCCTTCTTTCTTCGGCGGTGTCAACCTGCACGGTCCCATTGAGCAGTTTTTGCAGCATATGCCACTTGCACCAATGGTGCATTCCTTCATGGCATCAACCCTGCTGAAAGCAGTATCGTAATTTTCTTCGGAAGCTTTTTTCAGCATCTCTATGCTTGCTTCGCACACAGTCTTTTCTTTGAAATCAACCACAACTCATCAACTCCTTGCTCTTCTTGAGCTTTAATTTTTGAATCTAATCCCCTTTTGACATCATGCTATCAATGACCTTTCTCACTGTCTTGATAGCCTCAGGATGTCTCATTATGACTATGCCAGCTCCAGCCATAAGAAGCGCTGTCGCTGTAACTATCTCCCACATCACGCCTCTTTTCCTCTCGTCTCCCCAGGCTGGTTCCTCACTCGCAGAAGCTTTAGCCTCTTTGGCTCTCCATACCTCGCTACCAACATCCGCAATAAGAGGCATCTGGGTCATTGAATCATTCTGCCTTAAAGCGGCTATCTTCAATCTTTCCATCACGGAATAGGTGTATTCAAGACCATAGCCCAGCGCGCCAGTCGTAGGATCAATAAGAATCTTGCCAGTATCTACCCCGAGATTTGAAAGCAGGATGTTTAATTGCTTGGCAAGATTTACATCTATCGGGGTCTTAGCAGCAACCGTATGATTGTATCCGATAGCGGCAGCGCCTATGGTCTTATAGTTGTCCTCAAGCGCAGGTCCCAGAATGATGTTCTTTCCCTCGCACGCAGAAGCCACAGCTTTTATAACCTCGCCGTCCTTCTCAACATCTTCAGAACCGTAAACTATTACGGGGACACTCACGGCGTTAACAACGGATTTCACAATCTCAACCGCTTCTTCTACTGGCCTGTTCATGCCTTTGGGGTCGGTGCTTTTAAGTCTGAGAGCAATGAGGTCAGCCCCCCATTCGTCCTGTGCTTTCTTAGCCCACGCTACGGGATCTGAAAGCACATCGGCGAGAGGTTCCTTTACAGCGTCTGGCCACTCCTCTGGGTAATAATCGTAGACTTCAACCGCGATAAGAGGACGATTTGGCATTTCGCCTTCAAAGATGTGAAAAGGAAGAACATTCTCCCCGCCGACTTTCACCTCGCCGGAACCTAGTGGAACTTCCCTTATCCTTGACTCAGTTGTTTCCTTTACAGGTTCAAACGCCATATTTTCCACTTCCTTTCTACTCTTTTAACTACAGTGAATCATTGATATCGCTCAAGCTTCAAGAAAGTGACTTATTCACTTGATACCCGCCTGCATTTTGGCTGCAGTAAGCGCGTTTTTCAAGAGCATCATGTTTGTCACAGCGCCAACCCCTCCGGGCACCGGGGTTATTGCTTTAACCTTTTCCTTGACATTATCGAAATCCACGTCACCTACCGTCTTCGTTTTGGGTTTCCCTTTTTCATCAAGTACAGGATTGCCCTCATCATCAAGTACTTTTACCCTGTTAATCCCAACGTCAATGACCACCGCACCCTCTTTAACTAGATCCGGGGTTATGAGCCCCGCCTTACCCGCCGCGACTATCAGTATGTCAGCGCCGGTGGTGTGCTTGGCAAGATTTCCTGCCTGAGAAGTAAAAATATGAGTTACAGTTATAGTTGCGTTCCTGTTTAACGCGAGTAGCGCCACCGGCTTACCAACAATGTTGCTATGCCCGACAACCACGATCTCCGCACCTTCGAAATCAATTCCCACACGCTCAAGCAACTCGATACAAGCCGATGGAGTACAGGGCGCAAGCGTGGGTTCGCCGAGGGTAAGTTTACCCATGTTGAATGGATGGAAGCAGTCTATGTCCTTATCAACCCTTATCGTGTTGATTACCGCGGAATCCGAAACATGCGGAGGAAATGGTCTTAACGGCAGAATGCCACTTACTGCAGGGTCCTCGTTCAACTGCTTAACCACGTTCACAACTTCTTCTTCTGTGGTTTCCGCCGGTAGCGATTTATCGAAATAATTGAAACCAACCGACTGGCAATTCTTCTCGACCTGGCCCCTGTACATTCGAGCTCCGAAATCATCACCCACAAGCAGCGTGGCAATACCTGGAGTAATTCCTTTCGCCTTGAGTCTTTCCGTTTCCTCGACTATTTCTCTTTTGATCTCATCGTCAACCGCAT
>JACVIW010000192.1 GCA_015711695.1 Candidatus Geohydrothermomicrobium daggyaiense | reverse complement strand
ACTATCTCAAAGATGGTGGTGCGTGCGATCAAAAAAAACAAAAAATATGTTATTCCACCAGACATGTGGCCCGTTTATCTTTTGAAAAGGCTTATCCCGTGGCCCTTTGAGCTGGTGGGAAGGATTGTTGCCTGGGGTTTGCGGAAAGAAAAAGGTATAGCTATTTCCAGAAAGGCAAAGTAAGTTGCTGTGTGTGGGATCGACTTTTTCTCACCCCTGTTATCGGTGATGGACATGAGAGTAAAATGCGACGCGTGCGGCAGGGAATTTAACAAGGTTTACTGGGACATGACGCCTCACCTTTGCAGAAGGTGCCAGTCGCTGGGGAGGTCAGCCTGCGAAGAGTGCGGAGGTTGGTGCTGCGAAAAACCTAACGAACAGGGGAGAATAGCGCTTCTTGAAGACGAGAAAGAGAGATTCGGTTTCAAGCGAGACTGGATGTGGGCAAGTCCTTGCAGATACAGGGATAGGGCGACGGGGCATTGCATACTGCGCGTAAAGTTTCAGCCTGTCGTGTGTAAAGAATACGTATGCGACGATATGGTAAAAGCAGCCCGGAAAAAACTTTCGGGGCTGTCCGGGAACGAGGGGTGATTTTCCGGTCTCGCGGCACGTCTGTTTACCTTTGTATACCTTTAATGGTCGAAATTTACTCATGGAGCAGGAATGTCCGTTTTTCTCGGTGTTCTTTTGGCTGTGATCGCTACGTCTCTTATAAACTACAGCAATTTTATCCAGAAGCGTGAGCTCGGTAAGCTTCCCAGGATAGGGAGTGAATCGCCGCTTAAGACCATACGCGCGTTTCTGAATTGCGCCCCCTGGCTCCGTGCTCAGGGAATACAGATAATCGGGGCATGGACGCATAACATCGCTGTTGGTATTGCGCCTTTGTCTATCGTGCAACCTATTAACGCCTCCGGCGTGTGCCTTCTCGTCGTGCTCGCCATAACAAGACTCAGAGAGAAACCGTCTATTGTTGACTGGCTCGGCATAGCGTCAATAGTAAGCGGCGTAATAAGCCTTGGCATAACCCTTGTTCGCACCCCGGGCGGTAAACATGAATACAGACCTTTGATACTGTGGTTTTTCGTAGCGCTCATGCTCATTGTTTCTCTTTCAAGCCTGATCACATCCTTTATCAGAAGAGACGAGAGGTCCTCATCATTTTTGGGAATTGGGGTTGGTATGATGGTGGGGCTAACCGCCGTTCTAACAAAAACCGCCTGGTCGGATATCACCGGCAGATGGGGCGAGCTGAAGATTGCCGGTTTTGTTTTCTCCTCGAGTTTCTGGATGGCGGTGGCGCTTACCATAATAAGCATGATTTTCTTTCAGACTGCGCTTCAACGCGGTGCCGCGGTGATCGTCGTTCCACTTGTCACTGGTTTCAGCAATATGATACCGATTATTGTTGGATTCGTCGCTTTCAGAGAGCCGTTTCCCACCGGTGTGGTTATGATTTTTCTCAGGTTATTGTCTATTTTGCTGATCATTGGCGGGGCAACTCTTCTTTCACTGAGAAAAGAGGGGAGCACCTCACCCGTAACTCTTTACACCGGAAAAAGGGTAAAGAAATTCTTTTTTAGAAAGCCATGAGAATTTATCGTGTTGAAAATAAAATCGCCTTTTTCGCGGCACCAATGGGATTCCCCATCAACATGGATTTCCAGTGTAGCTTTTTATGCGAAGAATGATGTACTCTATGTCCGTGAAATTCGGAAAAACAAAAAAGATATACAAAGAAATGCATTTAAGGCAATCTCCAGGAATAACCGAATCCACGGTGGACACCGCTATTTTGTAGCGGTTAACAGGAAGTACCCGTTCCAGTTTTAGCAGGACTCGCGCTTAGAGGATCCCCTAATGAGTTATTATGATGCCAACCGCGCAGAGGAGGAGAACTACACCCCTTTTTCAACTCAATTTACGGACGGATGTATTTTCTTTCTGCCATGCTAGGGTAACCGCCATTCCCAAGCAATCTTTTCATGTGGATCTCACCATGAATATCCGATGGTGGTGGGGCAAATCTGAGCACTCAATCAATGTTTATTACCTTTGCAACCTTGGAAGTCTATAAAAGTACCGGGAATTCTTCTTTTCCTGAGCGGGTGATGTCTGAACTCGCGAGAGAGGCTGATTATATCAACGCTGAAAGAACTGAGAGAGATGACTTGAACGTTATCGTCAAAGTGGCGGAGGCGGGAACGAACGAAAGTCCTGTTTACGATGCCATTGTGGGGCCTCATCGTTTCGGGGGAATTGCGCCAATCATGCACCTGTTTTTCTCCATGAAACTGTCCAAGCAGATGTCTTGATATCGGAAAGTCGGGTTCGACCTTGAGCGCATCGCGGAGCTCGAAAATCCTCTTGTGGAGAACATGACTTCGATTTCTCTTTTCGCGATTGCTTCTGGTGACGGGAGATGTCCTCAATGAACACGAGGATAAAAAGAGGCTTTTGAGTGTCATAGACAAGCGAAGGCTCTTATCGTAAGGCTTGAATTACTTATCCGCTCTGAAGAACATTGTTTTTTCTTTTCAGGGTATGACACAAAGAAAGAGAGGAAATTGTTGAAAGTGAATGCCCTTAGCACCGTTCTTTTGCTTTTCACCGTTTTTATATCGAAGGATAAGGCGCTCTGGTCAGGAAGCCATTTTTTAAATGAAAATGAGTTTTACACGCTTCCCTTTTTCCCTTCGTATCTCTTGATGAGCCTTTTTGTCGTCAGAAGCCTTTTCCATTTCCTTTTTCTTGCTCTGGAGAACAGGTACATGGATAATCATGAACTGGCTGATACTTATGAGATTAAAAGAGTATGGATATGTTGAACGCGCGGGTGAAGTTCTTTCAAAGAGTATGCGGTTGGTAGAAATGAGCGGTTTTATGGCATTCCACAACTCGAGGACGGGCAAAGGATATGGCAAAACGAATTACGGGATGTCCACGCCTGTCGTTTATATGCTGTCAAGGTTATGATAATAAATCACGTTGTAAACTTTAAAGACATGCAAGAAAGTATGGTCAGCAAAGACTCACAGGCGGATGTTTTTATCAAGGGTTTTGGCGTGAGGGTTTAGTAAAAAGGATGAGTGGGGAATTCGAATACTCTAATGGTAGAAAAATAGTCGCTTTTTTCGATTTGGACCACACTCTTCTGGATCGTGCAACAGGCAATATTTACGCCCAGGTAATGGTGAAAAAAGGTTACATGAAACCATCCGCTCTCTTCTGGGTTCTCTGGTACACGCTTCTCTACAAGTTAAATAGACTCCCGAAAAGGGAGGTTTACCTTAAGGTCCTTTCGGTAATGGGAAAATATCACGTCCTTGAGATGATAAAGATGATGGATGAGGGATTTGAGGAAAAAATTCTTCCTCGGCTTTACAAAGAAGGAGTCGAACTCATAAGAAAACATAAGCAACTTGGTCATATAACAGTGATTGCCACCGCAGCCGGAGAATACGTTGCCGAAAGGGTACGCGCACAGCTTGGAGCGGACGACATAATTGCGACCCCGATACCAGTGAGGGAAGAAAGGATATCTGCTGAGTTGCTTGGTCCGACGTCATATATGGAAGGAAAACTTCAGATGGCTCTTTTCTATTGCGAGAAAATGGGAGCGGATATCTCGGAGTGTTATTTTTATTCAGATAGCGCAAGCGATCTACCGCTCCTTGAAGCTGTCGGACATCCTGTTCTTGTAAATCCACAACTCAAACTCAGGATCGCCACGCGAAAAAGGGGATGGCCTATTCTTAAATTCAGGGAATACGCGAATTTCAACACGGTTAAAAGGCCTGAGCGCTTTATCAACCCGGAGTTTGAGCGTTTCTGCCGGGTTTATGAAGAACAGAGAGCAAAAAAAACAGGTGGTTCCGTGATCTGACAGAACAATCAATCATGCTCTAACAGGGGGCAGATACTTTTCAGTGTTTCCTCTGCCTGGCTCATTATTCTCTCTATAAGATCGGATACCTTCGGGATATCCCTAAGCCTTATTGCTACCTGACCTGACCAGAGAGCCCCGTTTTCAACATCTCCTTCCGGACCGAAGGCTTTCATGCTTCCCTCAAGTTCGTATTTAAGAATTTCCAGTTGAGGTGACCCTGCTTTTACCATCTCATCGAGTCTTTCGGAAAAAGCATTCCTTAAATGTCTTAAAGGTCCGAAGAAACCCTGAGTGACAATAGTTGCGTTCTCCTTTCCGAAGCGCTCGGCGGCGGACGTTATAGCTTCTTTTGAAGGCATACTGAAATCTGACTCGAGTGTTGCGATGAAACGCGTTCCCATGTAAATTGCCTTAGCGCCCAGCGCAAGAGCTGCCACGAGACCTCGACCATCACCGAATCCTCCACCTGCTACAACGGGTACGTTTACCGCTTCCACGACGGCTGGAACCAGAACCATTGTGTGGATGGGAAAGAAGGTAACATGCCCTCCTGCTTCGTAACCGGTCGCCACCAGGCCATCAACCCCACACTTTTCCGCTTTTCTGGCGTGATAGACGGTGGGCACAACGTGAAACCATTTCATACCGTTTTGCTTTATTTTCTGCAAGTGAGGCTGGCCCGGATCTCCGGCAGAGGTGACAAGAAGGATGAGCTTTTCTTTAAGGTCAGGATCGGAGTTTCTCATCTCTATTATCATATCGAGAAGATCAGGAACCTCCGGCTGCTCAGGGGCGACGCGAAGATTGATTCCGAAATGCCCTTGAGCTCTTGAGTTAACTTCTGTTAATGTCGACTCGAGTTTCACTCTTACGGACTCAAAAGCTTCCGTTAAGTCCCCCCCCGAGACGACGTTTCTTATATGCTCGGCAGAAGGCTCCGGATGGCTTACCATTCCGAAACCGCCAGCGTTCGTAACAGCGATCGCGAGCTCCTTCGTGTCATACGGACCCATGGGCGCCT
>JACVIW010000191.1 GCA_015711695.1 Candidatus Geohydrothermomicrobium daggyaiense | reverse complement strand
GCCGCCACCACAGGGCGAATGTTAATCAAGTTCTGAGGCGTAATCTCGTGCGCTTCCTGCGTGGTCATCCGCTCGCGTACGACTCGCTCCATGCGCGACAGCCCAATCCTCACTTGATTTTGTATGAGTTCGCCGACAGTCCTTACGCGCCTGTTTCCAAAGTGGTCAATGTCGTCAATATTTCCGCCTCTGCCCTCATGCAGGTTCACGATATAACGAACAGCCGCAACAATGTCTGCTTTAGTCAGTATCGTCGTATCAAGGGGTATGTTGAGGCCGAGTTTCGTGTTGAGTTTGTACCTCCCCACTTTCGCAAGATCATAACGTTTGGGATTGAAGAAAAGATTTTCAAGAAGATTCCTCGCGCTCTCCACATTAGGAGGTTCCCCAGGCCTGAGTTTGCGATATATGTCGATAAGAGCCGTGTCTTCGTTCACCGTATGGTCTTTTTCGAGTGTCGCCCGGATACAATCCGCGTTTTCAAACAACTCAAGCTGATAATCTTCACTGTAACCGAGCGCCTTAAGAAGTACGGTGACGGGTTGTCTTCTTTTCCTGTCAATCCTCACGCCAAGGGTATCTTTTTTGTCGATTTCGAGTTCGAGCCACGCACCTCGTGCTGGAATTATCTTGCCGTTATAAAGAACCTTATCGGTTTCCTTGTCTATCTCAGCGTCAAAATAGGCACCCGGGGATCTAACAAGCTGGCTCACCACCACTCTTTCCGTCCCGTTGAAGATAAAAGTCCCCTTTTCGGTCATTAGCGGAAAATCGCCCATGAATACCGACTGCTCTTTGATTTCCCCTGTCTCGCGATTCTCGATACGCACTTCCACAAAAAGGGGCGCGGCGTAAGTCCAGTCTTTTTCCTTACACTCCTCCACAGTGAACTTGGGATCACCGAAGCGATGCGACCCAAAATATACAGCCATCGTCCCCGTAAAATCTTCAATTGGGGACATCTCCCTGAAGATTTCAGCAAGGCCCTCAGTTTTGAACCATTCAAAAGATTCCTTCTGAATGGCTATTAAATCGGGCACTGGGAAGACTTCTGGCAGCTTGGCAAATGAGAGCCTTTTACGCCTTGAACCGTTTTCAGATGGCAAAAAAATCCCCCCATTCAGTTGACCAGATTAAAATTTAGTGACTTGCAAACAAACCTCGCGTAAATGATCTTTTTTCGACGCAAACTATCATGATAGGAAATAAGCATGATTTTGTCAATAAATATACAGAGGCGATGAAGTTTCGCGCTACTTTATGATAGCGTTTATATCCAGCATTATTCTCATTCCATTGCGCATATTACGCATTGCCAGAAGAACCCCGGACATTCGCCAAAATGTGTGATAGGACAAAGATTTCAATCAATTTATTTTATCTCAACCGTGGCGCCTGCTTCCTCAAGCTGCTTTTTTATTTTCTCTGCTTCTTCCTTCGAGACTCCCTCCTTCACAGGCTTCGGAGCCTCTTCGACAAGCGCTTTGGCTTCCTTCAGGCCGAGATCAGTTACAGCCCTGACTTCCTTGATGACAGGAATCTTTTTGTCACCCGCTGAAACCAGAATGACATCGAATTGCGATTTTTCTTCTTCGGCGGGAGCTTCCTCCGCTGCTGCAGCGGGAGCTCCCGCAACAGCCGCGACAGGAGCCGCGGCGGTAACGCCGAACTTCTCCTCCGCCGCCTTGATGAATTCGGAAAGCTCGAGCACGGTCCAGGATTCTATTGCTTTTAGTACGTCTTCCGGAGTGAGTTTCTCAGCCAAAACAATCACCTCTTTTAAAATTCTTTGCCAACAATAATGCTCGTCCGCCTTTCGCGCATGTTGAGATCTAAGAATCGGCGTCTTTGACGGTCATGCCGAGAAGGATCCCTCCCGCTGGGACGCAATCGCGTTCATCACGCCGACGAACTTCCTCAAAGGACCAGCGCAAACACCCACGAATCCGGAAAGCAAACCGGAAACCTGCCCGATAGCCCGCGCTATAAGCACTTCCCTCGGGGGTAAAGTTGCAAGCTTCTCAACATCACTGGCGCTGAGCATTCGCTCGCCCATCATCCCGCCTTTGAAGTATATCTCGCCTTTTCCCCTCGCAAACTCACGTATGGCGCGGGCAACAGGCAGCAGGTCCTCTTTCGTGAAAGCAACTGCGATCGGACCTTCTATCAAAGAAATAGCCTGTTCTCTTGGGGTTCCCGAAAGTGCGATCCGAGTTAGGGTGTTCTTCAAAACCTTGAATTTCGCGCCGGCTTTCTTGAGTTCCGCGCGCAATTCGTTCGACTCGGCAACCCTCAAGCCCTTGTAGTGTATTACCACAAACGAATCCGAGTCGGTAAAAAGATTTCTTATTTCCTCCACTTTCTCTATTTTCTCTTTACTGGGCATCTTAAAAAAACCCCCAAAATAAATGACCTCTGACGAGGCCGCACCACACGCCTCGGCAGGTTTAGATTAAGCCCTCTCGGGCGCCTGCTTTCTTAAGCGCGAAAATCCTATTATATGTTCCCGGGTAATTTATCAGAACTCGTTTGAAAATGTCAAAATCCCTTAGTTTGTTTAGGAAATGTCCCGCCTCTTTCACCGTCAAATGCGCGAACACTGAAATGCAAACCCAGTGAAATCGGTACATGAATCAATCACAAACGTTAAGAATCAGCCCCGACTTTTTCCGGTATGAAGTCGCGCGTGATTGAGGGATCAACAGGAACTCCAGGACTCATCGTGCTTGAAAACGTGATTGATTTGATATATTTGCCCCTGGCAGCAGGGGGGCGCGCCCTGATAATTTCCTCAAGCACAGCCTGATAATTTTCAAGTATATCCTCAATCGGAAAAGAGGTCTTCCCAAGGATCAGGTGCAGGTTGCCCTGTCTGTCAACTCTGTATTCGAGTTTTCCACCTTTCGCGTCCTTAACCGCTTTCTCTATATCATAAGTTACGGTACCGCTTTTCGGGTTAGGCATCAGCCCTCGGGGACCGAGTATTTTGCCCAGCTTGCCCACCATGCTCATCATATCGGGCGTGGCAATCGCCGCGTCAAAATCCGTCCATCCCTTTTGTATTTTCTCAACGAGCTCCTCACCGCCGACGAAATCCGCGCCCGCTCGCTCGGCTTCCGCGGCCTTATCCCCCACGGCGAAAACAAGGACTCGAACTTCTTTGCCTGAGCCTTTTGGAAGCATAACTGTCCCTCGAACCATCTGATCAGCGTGTCTCGGGTCAACGCCGAGCCTGAAAGCCACTTCAAAAGTCTCGTCAAAATCAGTGTTAGCCATTTCTTTTACAAGCAATGCAGCTTCATACGGCGTGTAGAGCTTTCCCTTTTCTATTTTTTCAAGGTTTTGACGATACCTCTTACTTCTTTTCTTCAACTCAAAACACCCATGTCATTCCTGTAGATAAGCATACGATGAGCTTGGAGAACCTCATTCTGATTCAACGATTTCAATCCCCATACTGTTTGCGGTACCCTCAATTATCCTCATCGCCGCCTCTATATCGTCTGTGTTAAAGTCTTGGAGTTTCAATTGAGCAATCTCCCTGACTTTATCCCTGGTAACCTTTCCCACCTTGACCCTGTTTGGCTCCCCGCTCCCTTTCTCAACCCCTGCAGCGTCAAGGAGAAGTTTGGAAGCGGGCGGCGTTTTCAAAACAAAAGTGAAAGACCTATCCTCATATACCGTTATCTCAACGGGCACGATCTGTCCGAGTTTGTCCATCGTTGCAGCATTGTACTCTTTACAAAATGCCCCTATGTTCACACCATGCTGCCCGAGAGCGGGACCAACAGGCGGAGCAGGGCTTGCCTGACCCGCGGGTATCTGAAGCTTTATCACGGTTATGACTTTTTTCGGCAATTTCTAAACACCTCTCCTGACTGAATAATTATCCGGACATCCCATTTTACAGCTTTATCACCTGGTCGAAAGTCAATTCGACGGGCGTTTCTCTGCCGAATATGGACAGGTTTACCTTGAGCTTGCTCTGATCGAGACTAACCTCGCTTATTATCCCTGTGAAATCAGCAAAAGGACCTTCTATAACTTTGACCCCATCGCCCTCAGAGAACTCTGCTGAAATTTTCGGCTTCTCAGCTCTCTGACGGGCGAGCACTCTCTCCACTTCGTCGTCGGAAATCGGAGTAGGTTTAGCGCTTCCGCCAACGAAACCGGTAACCCCGGGCGTATGTCTTACTACGTACCAGGAATCGTCATCCAGTATCATCCGAACGAGAAGATACCCCGGAAGAAGCCTCTTCTCGCTCAGTGTTTTTTTGCCCCCCTTATACTCAAGCACGTCCTCCCTGGGAACGATAACCTCGAATATCTTGTCTTCCATGTGCATTGAGCGTATACGGTGCTCCAGATTGTTCTTCACCTTATCCTCATAACCGGAATAAGTATGCACCACATACCATTTTTCTCCCTTACGTCTTTGCATAACCCTTCGCCTCGATCCCTCCGAAAGGATTTCCTGCTTGAAATAAGCGGGATTTCAAAAAAGACCTTTTGTAACGAGCTGAAGCAGGTGCGTCAGGACATAATCCAGGGCGAGCAGAAAAGTGGAGACTACCGTGACAGTGATCAAAACCACCACCGTATAATTTGTCACCTCATCCCTGCTGGGCCAGATAACCTTGTTAAGTTCCTGACGGACTTCTTTGAAGAAGATGGTAATCCTTTTCCAGAGCCCCTTCTTCTCTTCCCTTTTGCGCTCAGCGTATTTTTTGCGCTGAGCCACCATGCGCTGTTTCTGCGCCGAAGCTTTGCTTTTCTCCTGAGCTCTTCTTAATTCGCGGTTTATCATCGAAATCCCCTGTTTCCCGTGATGCAGTGGCAGGCCCGGAGGGACTCGAACCCCCAACCTCCGGCTTTGGAGACCGGTGCTCTGCCAGTTGAGCTACACTCCTCTACCCGGCGCGCCCGG
>JACVIW010000190.1 GCA_015711695.1 Candidatus Geohydrothermomicrobium daggyaiense | reverse complement strand
AGTATGAAGACAGTCCACTTTTTGTTCTTCACGATGGACCCCCTTACGCTAACGGTGACATTCACGTCGGGACTGCTTTCAACAAAATTCTCAAAGACTTGATAATCAAGTACAAAACAATGAGGGGTTATAAATGTCCGTATGTGCCTGGATGGGATTGTCACGGACAACCTATAGAACACGAGGTAACAAAAAGGCTTGGGAATGAGAAGATCAGCAAGAGTGAGATAAGGCGGAGATGCAAGGACTACGCGATGCACTTCGTGGAAAGACAGTCACAGCAGTTTCAACGCCTTGGTGTTATTGGTGAATTCGAAAATCCTTATCTAACACTCTCCCCGGACTATGAAGTAACTAACATAAAGGTTTTCGCAGAACTCTTCAAAAAGGGCCTAATATACAGGGGTAGAAAACCCATACACTGGTGCCCGACATGCGTGACTGCGCTTGCTGAAGCGGAAATAGAATACGAGGACAAAGAATCGGACTCTATTTATGTGAAGTTCCCCATCATTGACATTTCAGGGAAGCATGAGTTCGTCGGACGGAAGGCGTCGTTCCTGATATGGACGACCACACCATGGACACTCCCGGCGAATGTCGCCATAGCTTTACACCCTTCCCTTCTGTACTCGCTTGTTGAGGTTGATGGAGAAGAGCTCATAATAGCTTCAGACCGGCTTGAACAGGTAATGAGTGATATAGGAATAACCAAATATGCAAGCCGCGCGGAAACGGTCGGTTCCGAACTTGAGGGGATGCGCTGTGCTCATCCCTGGTTTGAACGGAAATCAGTGGTCGTTCTTGCCGATTATGTAACCCTTGAGCAGGGAACAGGGTGTGTGCATATCGCGCCCGGACACGGGCAGGAAGATTATCTGACAGGCCTTGAATATAACCTGCCCAGCCCGATGCCGGTTGACGATTATGGGTTTTTCACGGCTGAGGCTGGTCCTTTTGCTGGCATGAGTCTTGAGGAAGCGAATCCCGAGATAGTAAAGGATTTGGAAGAGAAGGGACTGCTTCTTGCTTCGGGAAAAGTGACACACACTTACCCGCACTGCTGGAGATGCAAGAAACCCGTGGTTTTTCGAGCGACCCCGCAGTGGTTCATTGCGCTTGATGAAAAGATCGATGGGGGAAATACTCTAAGAGAAATGGCGATTGATTCTATTGGGCAAGTGAACTGGATACCCAATTGGAGTGTTAACAGAATAGAGTCAATGGTTCGGTCGAGACCCGACTGGTGCATATCAAGACAGAGGGCTTGGGGAGTCCCGATCCCAATCCTTTACTGCGTAAATTGCGGAGAAACCATCGCTAATGAATCGTCATTCAAAGCGATTGAAACCCTGATTGCGAGCGAGGGCGCAGATGCGTGGTTTGAACGAGAACCGGAAAGCTTCTTGCCGGATAACCTGACATGCCCTTCTTGTGGGGGGCGAAATTTCAGGAAGGAAGAGGATATCCTGGATGTATGGTTCGAGTCAGGGGTAAGCCATCTTGCAGTTCTCAGGCGCAGAAAGGAATTGAGCTGGCCTGCGGATTTGTATGTTGAGGGAAGCGACCAGCATCGCGGCTGGTTCCAGTCAAGCCTTCTGTTGTCCATTGGTTATGAAAGAAAACCCCCTTATAGGTCAGTGCTCACTCATGGTTTCACAGTTGACGGCGAGGGAAAAAAAATGTCCAAGTCGCTGGGAAACGCCATAGACCCACGGGAAGTTTACAGTCGGTCCGGCGCGGATATATTGAGACTCTGGACTGCGAGCACTGATTTTTCCACTGATATGCCAATATCCGAAGAGATACTGGAAAGAACCACGGAAATATACAGAAGGATAAGAAACACCCTCAGGTTTCTTCTTGGAAATACATACGACTTCAATCCGGCAACAGACGCGGTTAAATACACGGAACTGGCGGAAATCGACAGGTGGATGTTATCGAAACTGCAATCCCTCATCGAAAAGGTGACACAACTGATGGAAGACTGCTCATTTCATCAGGCTGTTCAAGCACTCCACCTCTATTGCACTGTTGATTTGAGCGCGGTTTATCTCGATATACTTAAAGATCGTCTCTATACAAGCGGGAAGAAATCTGAAAACAGACGCGCGGCTCAGACTGTTCTTTTTGAGACATTAAAAACGCTTCTGATTATGATAGCGCCGGTGCTGGCTCACACAGCGGAAGAAGCATGGCTTTCCATTCCCGAGAATATAAGGCCGTCGAAAAGTGTTCATTTGATGGAATGGCCAGAGCCAAACAGTGAATATAAAGACGAAAGCCTTGAAGAAAAGTGGGAAAGGCTAATGAAAATCCGCGAGCGCGTTTACAGGGCTCTTGAAAGCGCACGCTCCGCTGGTTTGATAGGGTCAGGTCTCGAAGCTCTGGTGAAAATTGCTGCCCGGGGAAGCACTTACGATTTTTTGAAAGAGTTTATCGATGAGCTTCCATCTGTGTTTATAGTTTCGCAGGTGGAACTCGTAAACCTGGAAAAAGAAGCCCGCACAGGCGAAGGGATTATCACGGAGGATCTTGAGGTTTTCATCGAAAAGGCAAGAGGAGAGAAATGCCCGAGGTGCTGGAACTACAGCGAGACCGTTGGAAAAAACGAGATTATCCCTGAAGTTTGCTTGAGATGCGCTACCACGCTCAAATCATTCGGAAGTGAGAATTGAGAAGTGTTTTTTCAAAAAAAAAAAATCGCTCTTCATGGAATATCCCTTTTAATCATAATTACTGTCGATCAGGTCACAAAATTAATAGTCGTCGACAGTCTATCCCCTGGGGAAAGCAAAACGCTGATTCAGGGCTTTCTAAAAATCACTCACGTAAGGAATCCCGGAGCGGCATTCGGGCTATTTTCCGGAACCTCATGGCTTGTTTACCCGTTTTCGATTGGCATCATTGTACTTACCCTTGCGATGTTCGTAATTTTGCGCTCGGAATTGAGTGACGCTTCTATCTCAGGACTTATTCTGATCTTTAGCGGTGCGCTGGGAAACACAATAGACAGAATTTTTAGAGGAAAGGTTATCGATTTTCTGGACTTGGGTTGGTGGCCCGTGTTCAACATAGCCGATGTCTCGATAGTTGCGGGTGTTATAATCCTTTTTGTTTGGGCTCTTCGTAGGCGTTTCTCGGGAGAAAGAAGTTAACAGTATATCGGTTTTTCTGAAAGGGGAGCGATGCGCAGAGTGCTTTTTCAAATAGGGCCTGTCACTATATATTCATACGGGGTATTCCTTGCCCTTGCTTTCGTAACCGGGACGTTTCTTGCGAGATACCGATACAGTGAGAAATACAAAAACCCGGATATAATACTTGATTTCGTGCTTGCCGCTCTCATTGGGGGCATAATCGGAGCGAGACTTTTTTATGTGGTTGGACATTGGAAAGATTTCGCCTCCAATCCCGGAAGTATATTTTCACTTAATATGGAAGGTCTTGTTTTTTACGGTGGGCTTATATTTGGTCTTGGCTTTGCCCTGATCGTTGGCGCATTGAGGAAGCAAAGGTTTTGGGACGTGATGGATCTGGCCGGGCTATGTATAGCTCCTGCGCTTGCTATCGGTAGAATTGGATGCTTGTTGAACGGATGTTGTTACGGAAAACCGTCCACTCTTCCCTGGAGTATTACCTTCCCTGTCTCAACAGGCATCGTGGGTTCGAGACACCCAACCCAGCTTTACGAGCTTATATTAAATCTCATTCTTTTCGCCATTCTCTGGAAAAAACGAGATAGTTTCTTGAGAAAAGGAACCACATTTTTCTTATTTCTCATGGGGTATAGCGCGATCAGATTTTTTGTGGAGTTTTTCCGTGAGCATGCGAATCCAAAGGCAACAATTTTTTTTCAGCTATTAAGTGCATTTTTCTTTCTATTTTCAGCTGTCGTTCTCCTTTTTAGATACAGGCTATTACCCCCAGCTAAAAGTGGGAATGACTTACTGTAAAGATCCACTAAATGAGCTGTAAAATCTCCATAAACCGGGGTTTTGTTCCTTTAATTATTAACTATCGTATTTCTTTTTAGGGGAGCGTGGCGGTTGAATAAAAGAGGCGAATTCAAGGTTACCCGGGCAGAGAAAGACAAAAGGCTCGACGTTATAGTAGCCCAAAAGGCTGGAATTTCGCGAAGCGCGGCGCAGGAGCTCATTTCTAGGAAACTTATCACAGTTGATGGTGCTCAATCGAAGAAAAACCATATTCTTTCGATCGGAGAAGTAATTGCCTGGCAAATTCCCGAAAAAACAGTAAAAGCTCTTTTACCCGAGGAATTGCCCCTCCGTGTGGTTTATGTCGATGAACACCTGATTGTAGTGGATAAACCAGCCGGAATGGTGATGTATCCCGCACCCGGTCATGAATCCGGAACGCTCATTAACGCCCTTTTAATGCAATATCCGGAAATTGCTGAGGTTGGGGGTCATGGAAGACCGGGAGTTTTCCACAGGCTTGACAAAGACACGTCGGGTTTGGTGGCGGTTGCAAGAACACAAGAAGCTTATCTTGCTATGGTAGAGATGATGAAAAGGCGGGAAGTGAGAAAAACCTATTTAGCGCTCGCGAAAGGCGAAATACCTGTCACGCGCGGAATAATTGAGGCTCCTCTGGGACGAAGCCGTTTTGACAGGAAGAAGATGTCTGTAAGATTGGTTGGAGGTAAGAGCGCCATAACAAGATTTGAGGTCGTGAAGAAATATTGCGGTGAATTCACTCTGGTCAGGGTCTATCTCGAGACGGGTAGAACCCATCAAATACGAGTTCATTTCTCTTTTATCGGGCATCCAATCGCGGGTGACCGTAAATATTCGCGAGGTTTTAAGCGGAATTCTGAAAATCTTCAAAGGCAATTCCTCCACGCAACGGGGATTCGCTTCACGCATCCCTTTACCCGCAATGAGGTGATTCTTGAATCACCCCTTCCAGATGATTTGCGCACTTTTCT
>JACVIW010000189.1 GCA_015711695.1 Candidatus Geohydrothermomicrobium daggyaiense | reverse complement strand
CCACCGAAACCCGTTATTCAATCACTTTCGCCTGCAAAGGCTCTTCCACAGGCACAGTTTTCAATATTAGGGTCGTATTTCGGCTCTTTTCGGGCTGGTAAGTGTTATGTGCTTTTCGGTTCAAAGAAGATTTTCGATTTTTCTCTTTGGTCTGATAGGAAAATAACGCTGAAAGTGCCCTCTGTAGCTCCAGGAAAATATGCTGTGAGCGTGGCCAATGCGAATGGGCAAAGCAATGCTTTGTATTTAACGGTTCAAAATCCCGCTCCTTTCCTGGGGTCTATTTCCCCCGAAAAGGGTCCTCCGGGAGTTTCTGTCAAGCTGACCGGACAAAAGTTCGGATCTTTTGTTAGCGGCAGGACATGGGTTTCGTTTGGTGGAATCAAAATAGATAAAGTTAAAGAATGGAGTGAGAAATCGATCTCATTTTTCGTTCCCGTTGTTCGGGACGGGAGGTACCCAGTTTCTGTTACGACTCTAGCGGGGAAGAGCAATACATTGTTTTTCGCAGTTGACTCGGGATCTCTGCCCGAGGGATCTCTGGGTCCGGTGTGGTATCTCGCGGAAGGGTCAAGCGCTTGGGGCTTCGACACTTACCTAAATATTTTGAATCCCGGGAAGAAAGATGTTGTAGTGTCAGTATTGTTTATGCTTACAGACGGGAGTGAGCGAGCGATTAAGCTTAGCGTACCTGCGGGTTCACAGACTGTGATCAACCCGAGAAATTATCTTGGAGAGGCAGACTTCTCAACGAGGATTGAGAGCGTAAGCGGGGAACCCATTGGTGTTGATAGACGAATGATCTGGTATGGCATTGGCGCGGCCGCAAGTGAGGGACATGCTTCCATCGGGGTCACGAGGCCGTCCAAAACCTGGTATTTCGCGGAAGGGTCAAGCGCGTGGGGATTTGAGACCTGGATTATGATTCTTAACCCTTCCAGGAGCAAAGCGTCTGTTCAGTTCAGATACATGCTTGAAGGTGGTGGACTTCTAACTTTTCAGAGAGAAGTGGCACCGCGTTCGAGGGCAACCTTCAACATGGAGAGTGATGTCGGTTCGAGGGATGCTTCTCTTGTGCTTGTTTCTGATGTCGCTGTTATTGCTGAGCGTTCGATGTACAGGTATGGCAGGAGGGAGGGGCACTCGTCTGCTGGCGTGACTGCCCCTTCAAACGAAGTATTTCTCGCCGAGGGTTCGGTCGGTTGGGGTTTCACCACTTACTTGCTCGTTGAGAATCCGGGGGAGAAAACGGGCCAGGTGTCAGTATATTTGTTGACCTCTGCAGGCGAGATGGGGTTGCCTCCTTTCGAGATACCTCCATTCTCACGTAAGACAATAAACATCAACGAAAGTGTGTCGCTACCGCACCCGGACTTCTCGGTGCGGATACTGTCATCACAGGCGATAGTTGTTGAGCGTGCCATGTATTGGAATAGCTGGGCGGGGGATGCGTGCCACTGTTCGGTGGGCTTTTCGCACCCCCGGAGTGCGTTTTATTTCGCGGATGGAGAGACTTCAAACGGACACGAAACCTGGACTCTTGTGCAGAATCCCAACGTGGTGCCTGTCAGGGTGAGGGTGAGTTATCTGCCTTTGGGCGGTGGGGAGAGAAGGAGTTTTGAGGATGAGTTGCCCGCTGGGACGCGCAGGACCTACTCGATGGGGGATGTTATCAGTAACGGGCGCGCCGGAGTGGTGGTTGAGTCTCTGAGCGTGGACAAAAAGATATTTGCCGAACGCTCAATGTACTGGAACGCCCGCGCAGCAGGAACATGTAGCCCAGGTGCTTTCAAACCATAAACTCTGAGTCGGTGACACTCATCGAATTACAGTCAGATTAAGGATTACGGTTTTAGCTGAAAGGTTTTGAAGAAGGTTTGTTTTCTGGAGTTTTTTGCGAGAGCGAGGCGAATAGTCAGTTTTGCGCCGCGCCGGTTGTTTGGTTTTTTCCAGATGGTGACCTGTTTGCGGCTACCCTTAACTGTCATATATGCACCAAATGGGATAGCATCAGCGGTATTCATGTATTCCGAAAGCAACGCGGTCTGTGGACTTTCTCGTGGGGTAACGAATAGCCTGGCAAAGAGTTTGCCTGGCTCCATATCCGTTCCACCGATTATGAGTTTCTCAAGTCCTTTCAATGATTCTAATCTAAAGCCTCCGGTTGATGAGTTTCCATCGAGGTCCACATATAACTCCAGTTTTGGGTGGAAAGATCGGGGAATCGACTCAGCTTCGCCTTTTGTGCCATCCGGAGCCCGGGACGTTAATTTGATCATGATGGCGGGCTCAATAAGGTTACCTAAATGGGAGAATATTCTTAGTGCTTCTTTTTCGATGGAATTCCGTCCTTTTTCAATTCTCGCGTTTGATTCTTTCCAGAAGATGAGCACAACGCCCGCAGTAAAAACGCATAACAAAGTTATTAGAACAATCAAATCTGCAACCGACTTAAATTTAGAACCCTGTCGCCTGTTTTCTGAATTCTTTTTAGCCACCCAAGCCCCCTGTAGCTTTCTCATGAGGATGTCTACCTGCATACTCGCTGCGGAAGCGGGCTTTTGGTATAACGTTTTATATTGCAATGAAGCTTAAACATAAGCACTCCGCACAGAGTAAGAGAAACCAGACAAAACCACATGGTTTAACTGATAATTACGCCGTTAGCGCGAAACACTTCTTTCTGCACACCCAGGGCATGTACTTTATGCGCTTAACATCCATTTCACATTTTACCTGAACATTTAAACCAGACATTTCGATTACACACTTTATTCGCACGAAAATCAAACACTGCTCACACACTATTCTCACACACTACCATCCTTCAAGCGCCCGGATTTCGCTCTATCTTCCCTGTTAGAATCTCGCAACCGTCCTTTGTGACAACAACCATTTCCTCAATTCGCACACCGAACTCACCCTTGAAATAAACACCTGGTTCAAGGGTCAGAACCATTCCCTCCTCGAGCAAGGAATTTGAGCCTTTTGAAAGTGATGGTTTTTCATGGACTTCGAGGCCAACGCCATGGCCTAATGAATGTATGAAACAATCGGCCATGCCGTGCTCTTCAAGGACACCCCTTGCCACTTCGTAAAGAGCTCCAGCCTCAATCCCGGGCTTTGTGTTCTCAATCGCAGCGTCCAGCGCGCGACCTACAGCCCGGCAGGCTTCCCCCACTTTCTTTGAAGTTTTTCCTACCAGAATTGTCCTCGTAATGTCCGAACAATATCCGTCAACGACGGCGCCGAAATCCACGACCACCACGTCTCCGGGCAAGAATTGCCTGTCAGTGAAGCTCGCATGAGGAAGCGACGAGCGCTCACCAGAAGCGACTATAATGTCGAAAGCAGTTCCCTGAGCCCCGGAAATTACAGTTCTTCGAATGAGCTCGGAGACAAATTCCCGTTCCGAACACCCCGATCGAAGCATCGAATAAGATTCCAAAAAAGCGCGAGCTGCCACATCTACAGCTGCTCTTATTGATTCGATTTCATCTTCATCTTTGACCGCTCTCATCTCCTCTATAATTCCCTCAACCGGAATGAGGTGAACTTTTCCTGATGTATGGGATGTCAATTCTTTCATAAATCCTATAGAGGCAGTATCTTCGATTCCTGCTCTATCGAAATCAGAGACTAAATCCGCCACATACTTTATCGGGTTTGCATCACAAACAACGGTCTCGAAGTCTTTAACTTCTATTTCCGCTTGTTCCGCGTGGAGAGCATCAGTGAGCAGCCAGCTTTTATCAATGGAGATCAAAGCAACCGCGCCCGAACCACTAAAGCCTGATACATAACGGATATTTATCGGGGAAACCACGATGAGGGCATCAAGCCCTTTTTTTTCGAGCAAATCCCTTAATTGATCAATTCGGGCGCTTTCCAGCCCCACGACTTGCCCTCCTTACCACGGCCATGGTGATTCAATAATTGATTCGTATTTGATTTATAAAAATCACAAAGTATAAAGCTGTTCCACCGAGCAAGTATCCTCGAGATAACCATCATACCAGATGCCCGCTGGCTACAACGATCAGAATAAAGGGAACAATAATACAATCAATCCCTGAATAAAATCGCGTCTATAAGCATCTATTAAGCATCGAATATAAAGAGTGAAGAAATCTCCGCTCATTCCACTTTGGAAAGTAACAGGAGCGCATTACCGTCATCTGGCGTACACCTAAACATGAATGACATTACTGCTAATCCCACGACCGGTTCTCAAAAAAATGTTCCAGTGCTGATTCAGGTTCAGCAAGTGAGCTAGCGATTCAAGCCGTAGGCTTTGAATTGTTAAAGTGAAAGCTCATCCCCGTTGGTTAGCAGGCTCGAGAAGTCTTACGGAATGGGAAGTAAGAAAACACAGATCTCATACCGCATAGTGATATGAAGGCAAAGATATTGTTCTAAACGCCGGTCCTTTGGTCCTTAAACGTTTTTTCACCGCGAGGTAGCGTGATGTCTGTACTATTCGTGATCCTTCTCTACTGTGCTTTCCCATGGCGCTGAAATATTGGCGTAGAAGTGCTTGCTTTTTACTGGTAAGTTCAATACTTTTCCTCGCGCAAGCAGGTAATAGCGCCAACGAGCACTAACCAGGGTTGCGCTGGCACGCTTTTTCACGCTTTTTTGCCAGGCTTTGTGCCGCGAAACGGCAGGGGTTGATTTTCCAGGCGCCGGCCATTGCGGCGGTGGGGGCGTTTCCGCCCCTGACATGATATCGCTTAGAACCATTATTCTTTTAATCCAGAAAAACGATAACGGAAAATCGAAACATCGTATGAAATTGCGTTAAATCTTTCTTTCATTTAGTGGGGCGCTCGAGTATTTTGGGGGACCGATGGACACTGGAGAGTCATGGTCATATTCGGGAGATGAGAATGCACCACTTGTACGCGCCTTATAGCAGTTGTTTGGCACAACGAGGAGCCCGTCATCAACTTGCGGAAGCTGAGAATGATTCATATA
>JACVIW010000188.1 GCA_015711695.1 Candidatus Geohydrothermomicrobium daggyaiense | reverse complement strand
CAACGCACATGGCAAGTAAGTTCCAGACCCTTCCAGGATTCCGATAGAAAACCATGTGAGAAATATCATCCCCGCTTATGTCGCGTGGGGTGGGTGAGAATCCCACCCTCTCCGCCAGTTTTTCCGTAAAATGGTGCCAGGCACCGAATTACGGTTTTTGGGGGACTAGGCTTTTTTGAGAGTCAATAGCAATCGGGGAGGAACTATGCTATGTCCTTCATGCGGCAATGAAACACCAAAAGGGCACTTCTGCGGCTACTGCGGTTTTGAGTTAAGAGAAACACATACACGAGAGATTCCAGCGGAGTCTCCTGCGGAGGAAACCATAAAGGGTGAGGAAATCCCCGGTAAAAAAGAACCACATACCGGGATAATTCCGGGTCAAACTTCCCGGGAAGAGAAAACACGGCTCATTGAAAGGGAAATCAAACCAGAGCAAGGGGAAATCTCTTCCATGAAGATAAAACCCCGGGAGAACACGGGAGAAAAAGCTCCCACGGAAAAAGAAGGGGAAGAACCTGCTTTCCTGAGAGAGAAAATAGAAAGGATAACCAGGCTCAAGGAAAAAGAATTAAAGACTCCCACAGAAAAGCTTCCCGCATCCTTTGGAAGGTACAGGGTGATAAGAGTGCTGGGGCGTGGAGCAATGGGAATAGTCTATCTTGCAAGGGATGATGTAATAGGAAGGGAAGTTGCCATAAAGACCCTCTACATAGACCCTGCGCTTTCACAAGAGGAGCAGAAGGAGAGTGAGGAGCGCTTTTCCAGAGAAGCCCACGCGGCAGGTTCCCTTTCCCACCCGAACATAGTCGTCATACACGATGTGGGAAAGGAAGGCAAAATCCCCTACATAGCGATGGAATATTTAAAAGGGGCAACCCTGTCCGAAATACTATCTGAAGGTCCTCTCCCTGTAAGCCAGTGTGTAAATATAATTACCCAGGTCCTTTCAGCCCTTGCATACGCACACTGACAGGGAATAACACACAGGGACATAAAACCTGACAATATATTCCTTCTCGATGATGGAAGAATAAAGGTTGCGGATTTCGGCATCGCCCGCATCTCATCATCCTCAAACCTCACTTCCGCGGGGAGGGTAATGGGGACACCGGGATACATGAGCCCCGAGCAGGTGAAAGGTGAGACGGCAGGACCTGAGAGCGACATTTTCTCATGCGGAGTCCTCCTGTACGAATTGCTCACGGGCACCCATCCCTTCGAGGCTCCATCTGCAGCGAGCGTCATGTACAGGATAGTTCATGAGGACATTCCACCTCCCAGACTCGCAAATCCCATGGTTCCTCCCCACATAGAGCAGGTAATCATGAAGGAATGCTCAAAAAACCCATTTGAAAGATACAGAAGCGCGCTCGAGATGAAAGACCACATAGAGAGGGGAATCGTTACGGCTTTGAGAGATGAGAAAACCGTAGTAGTTTCTCCATCCACCGCAGAAGCGCCTGCAGGTGGTGAAACTATCTTAAGGCAATTAAGGCAAGAAGGCGTGCCCATCGGGATTCATGCACCTTCCGTTCCCTCCCCGGTCCATGAAGCGAAAAAGAGTAAGACGCTCGTCGCCGTTTTGTCAGTTCTTTTAATTGTTATTCTGACAGGGGGAATTGCCGCATCCCTTCTCCTTGTTCTGGGTAAGGGAATGACTATCCTGATAACCTCACCAGGGGAAGGGGAATCAATACCCGGCTCGACCGTAAAAGTCTCTCTCGATGTGAAAGAACCTGGGAAAGTTCGCAAGATTGAGCTCTATCTTGACAGTGAAAAAATAGAAACACTTACCAGGCCGCCATTCGAGACAGAGATTGAAGTCCCGGCACCTGGATCGCACGAGATAAGGGCTGCTGCTTACAACAAAAATGGCGCTTTGATTACTGAAGTAGTCCGACAGTTCGAGACAATTGGCGAAGTAGCCCGGGAGACAGAGCCCGGCGCTATACCGGGGATAGAAACCACCCAAGAAGAACAGGAAACAACAGGTGGAACATCACCCGAAGAGGTTCCTGTCGTTGGGAAAGATTACTTCAGCGGTGTGCTGTTGATAAAACATAGTAATACAACCTGGCGTTACTCTATCGACTATCCGCGCGGCTGGTCATTTACGGAAAACGTTGTAAGTTACGGGCATCGCACCAAGTGGTGGAGTCCGGACAGAAGAGTGTATTTCCTTGTGGATGCAGCAGGTAATCCCGATCCGGTTCCCTTCGCCACTCCCAGAAACATCGACAAAAACAACAGGTCAAAAAATTCGTCTTACCGCTGCTACAGGATTGAGGATACAACATTCAAAGGTCAGCCAGCCTGTATCTATGAGTTTTCGCTGACCTCCACCGAGGATGACTTTTTTCCAGGGAAAACGATAAGGAAATATGATTTCTTTGTTAATGGTACCGAGCACGGTTATGCGATATTGTTCGCTGCTCGGCCGGAGGATTACGGGGAGAGTTTACAATCTTTCATCGACCGAGTTATCCAGAGTTTCGAGCCAGATATCTGATACCGCATGAACCTGGCGCTGTTCAAGAGGGTATTTCGCCAAAATCATCGGTCAACGCATATGGTGTAAGGAACCAAATTCAGGCACCAAACTACAAACTGATATTAACGCATCTGCAAATGTTCAATGCAGGTGCCCCTTATCCGGTGCTCACCACTAAAACCCGGTTCCGTCCAGCGTTAACGCTTTTGCCCTGGTCTCCACGCTCCTTTTATCCAATCGATGAACTGGCGCTTTTCTAAGCCTTTATGAGCACTTGCAGTACCTCCCACGGGTTCGTTCGCCCCGGTCTGGCTCAAAAGTCGTTTCTCCAATTCATCTATATACTGTTCTTTATTCGAGATTTCCCGTTCGAGGTGTCGCGCGTATTCCCCGGCTTTTTCGAGCTCATGTTTGAGGGCCGCTATTTCTCGATTGCTGTTCCCCATCATCAGTCCGAGGTCGTAATTGCTTCGCAACAATCTTCTCACCCACTCACGTAGCCTCAGGAATCGCAGGTAATACAGGTAGAACATAAACGAGTCACGTGGCGCTGCTTGATTGAGATAGACATAAGTGTCGGGATGAAAGCTGAAGGTGGCCCGCCTGAACACTTCGGGCTGGATGTTACTCGAAATAATTCCGCGCCCGATTGCATAGTTCCATACGGCGGTTTGGGGAAACGGGATAAGCGGATATACCATGAACTCATCGAAGAGGTCACCCAGATTCTCCTCGATGAAAGAGGCTGTCTTTTTCATATCTTCGGTTGTTTCTCCGGGAGTGCCGAGAATGAAAGATGCTGTAACCTTTATGCCGCTGTTCTTTAATAATTTGAGGGCAGACAGTGTTTTCTCGAACGATGTGTGCTTGTTCATGGCTTTGAGGACCCTATCCGATGCGGATTCAAGGCCCATGTAGACCCTTGTGACGTTCATTTTTTTCAATAACCCCAGAACTTCATCGTCTATTTCGTTACTCCGGGCGTTACACATGCAGGAGACCTCGTCGGCAAGACCACTCGCCTTAATCATTTCTGAAAGCGCGCCCAAGCTGTTTCTGTCTGCTATAAAAAGGTCGGCATAGAAGAAAAAGTGTCTCGGCGCGTATTCTTCCATTACCTGTAGAAGTTCTTCCATGACGTATGAAGCGCTGAAGAATCGGGGCTTTCCCCAGAAGCTCGAGGACGAGCAAAAAGAACACGCGTAAGGACAGCCCCTCGATGCGTAGATATACTGGACACCCCCGTGAACAGGAGGCCATTTCTCGTCGAGAATCTTTCTGTCCGGGTGAGGAATTCTATCGAGCGGTTTTATGGGTCTTCTTGCCGGGGTTGTTATCACTGTGCCGCCCTGGTGATAGCACAGACCGCCAATACGGCTAAGTTGCTCTTTCCAGCGCGAGGGACTTTCACGAATAGCTCTCAGGATTTCAAGCAGGGTTTCTTCTCCTTCCCCTAAAATGCCTGCATCAAAATCCTCTGAGAGGGTCTTAGGCAAACCCGTTATATGGTATCCGCCAAAAAGAATCACCCGGTCGTATCCGCGCTCGCGAAGTTCGCGCGCCATTTGATTTGCAAGGGTGGCATTCTGCGAAACCGAGGACATCCCCACCACGTGAGGTTCGTGTGCAAGTATCTCATCGACCGTGAGAGCGCAGTGGAAACTAATATCATGCTCGTGTGCTTTGACGTAAGCAGAAAGATAGGCGAGACCTATAGGAGGAATACCCATTTCTCTTAAGTCGTCCATGTTTGCGGCTTGAGAAAGAACAACGCGCATAACGTTACCTTAAAATCATTGTTTCTGAAGGTTTTCTCTTCGAAAGTAATCACATCCGATATTAAACGCTACTTCTTGGGAATGGCAAGAAACCACAAAAATTCAAGCACTTCCCAGTTTTCGAATTGTAACAATTTTCGGAAAAACTTACTTTATATTACTCAGGGATTCTTCTCCCCTTACAAGTGTTTTCAACGGTTCATCAATGAGAAATCAGCGAAGCGCCTTTTGTCGGTGTTCCTAACTCTTTTCCACCAGGTGAGAAGTATCATTCAATTTTTCAAGGGTAGCAAGAGCCCCGTTGTATGCAATTATGGAAACGGAAGCAAGGTCAAGTTGGAAAGAGAACATTCTCTCGAACGGAAGCCCGATGAGTTCCGAGATAATCAGTCTTATCGGAGTGCTGTGACTTGATACGAAAATATTGCTCCAGGTGTAGTTGGACCAAGCAAAATCCACCCAGGATAGCACTCGCTCTCTCACCCGTAGAAGGGACTCCCCGTTTGGGGGAACCAGGCTTGCGGGATTATTGTGCCACTGCTCAACGATGTTTCCGTAGCGCTCGGATACCTCCAGGTATGTCTTTCCGCTCCACTCACCAAGGTCCATCTCTGCAAGCCTTTCATCCGTCTGGGCGTTTAGCTTGCGCGATGAGGCCACTGCCTGTGCAATTTCTAAACATCTTGAAAGCGGGCTTGAGAATATAACATCGATTTTTTCGCTTTC
>JACVIW010000187.1 GCA_015711695.1 Candidatus Geohydrothermomicrobium daggyaiense | reverse complement strand
TTATTCCATTATTACGTGGAAAACAGGAAACATACCCGGCTACAGGGAGTGAAGGACTGTTTTCGTCCGTTGTCGCGCTGGGCATAGGGATGTTTGCACATTTTTCTATCCTGGTTACATCGCAGCCTCAAGAATTCTCGAATGTTACCATCCCATAAAATACATGACATGACTGGCACGAGTGCGGCGTTGTACTGGCGGACGCTGCCGAGCGAGCTTCTCGGGGATTGGGGACCCACCGTAGGTTCTCACCTACCTCCAGATTTGAAGCGTGTAGCAGGGATGGTAGCGTTTTCTTTGATTGGTGGGGGAGGTAGGATTCGAACCTACGTAGGCTGCGCCAACGGATTTACAGTCCGCCCCCTTTAACCACTCGGGCACTCCCCCTCGATAGAATGATATTCTAACAATCGGCGACATTCAAGCCGTAAAGTTCTGTTTTTCACTTGGTTTTTCCCGCCCGCTATCCTTAAAGATAAATCCAGAAACAGCTCACCTCACGTATCGCGTTTCATACACCCGGAAACTGACTTTCCCTTGAAGCAGTAAGTATCAAAGCAGGCGCACAGGAGCAATTGAAGGTATTAAGGCTTGCGGGAATAATAGAAACAAAACGCGATAATGAGCGGTTAACACAACCAATGCGACCGGATGGATTAAATCACGAGTCGAAAAGTTCCCTTTCGGCAGGTTCAATCCTTGCGACGCGCTCACCGAGAACACCCTGTAGCATCTTCTGGAACATCCTCGCGTTCGTGGGAGCCTGCCCGCGGTAATGATTGTTGAATATTACGTAGACTCTGTCTGTTTTATTCTCCATTTCCTCAACCTTTGGAACCCACTCGTCAAGTTCCTCCTCACTGTATAAGTAGTTGTAGCGCTCCCAGGACTCCCTGTTCCTATCCCACCATGTCTCGTAATTCCGACCGTGAAACCTCACGTAACCTACCTGACCCGTCACCTCCACTCGTCTGGAGACAAGCCCGCGAAGTCCTGGTTCATCCACGCAACAATATCCCAGATCAAGCTCTTTGAGGAGTTCGAACGTATCAAGAGTCTCCCATTCGCTGTTCCTGAACTCAACCACGGTATCTATGCCCTCGAGGGCACGGGCAAGAACCTCGAGATAATCCCTGTTTTCCCTTGTATTCTTAAATGCCCAGGGAAACTGCGCGAGAACGCACCCCAGTTTCCCGTAATCTTTGACAGGTCTGATCGCTTGCTTAAAACGCTCAAAGACATCGGATGATGGATCGATTTCATGCGTCATTTCCTTGTTTGCCTTTATGGTGAATTGAAAGCCTCGCGGAACCCGTTTTGCCATCGCGTACATGACCCGCGGCGCCGGAATCGCGTAGTAGGTGGAGTTTATTTCGACAACGGGAAATTCTTTTGAATAGTATTCAAGCATGGAGCGCTGGGATATACCCTGTGGGTAAAAGGCTCCGATCCAGTCCTTATAACTGAATCCAGCCGTCCCAATATAGACCGTCAACAAAAATCACCCACCGGAATGGCCTGTGATTGGCGCTAACTTGATGAACTCCGCGCGCCCTCGTAAAAGGAGGTCTGCAAAAATCACCCACTTGCCTGTTTTCTGATATCCTCCTTTTTTGTTTTCCGCCTTTTCTCCATTTTCACGACCGTTCCGTCGGCATCGCTCACAATCGAGACCTTATCCATAAGCCCCCGCATTATCTGGATTCCCCTGCCACAAAGATCATATGGAGAGTGGGGCGCACATTCATATGCTTCCAGGTCGAACCCGCGACCGGTATCCGATACCTCGACCATCAAAACATCACCCTTTGCAGACATCTCAAGATGCATCTTGTTGTCCGCCGGGCAGGCGTGCTGGAGGACATTTTTCAAAGCCTCCTCAGCGGCAAGCGCTATGTCGTCTGCCTCCTGTGAAAAACCATGCTTCCTGGCGAACTCAAGGGTTTTACATCTTGCCCTCAGGAGAGATTTTTTGCTACACGGAAAGTCTATTGAGAGTCTATACTCGCGCACGTCTTTACTGCTCACTTAAGTGGTCTCAGAGAAAAACTCCTCGTCTATATATCCCCTAGAAACCCCGATGGACTGGAGCGCCTGACCGAGATTTGGAAATATTTTAAATACTCTGTCCAGACCGACAAGTTTAAATATCTTCAGAATTCGCGGATTATCAAGAACGAACACAATCACGCAGTTTTTCGATGTTATTTTCTGATAGGTCTCTATAATGGCGCCGATCCCGCTTGAGTCAACGAAACTCATGCGACTCAAATCAAGTATCACCCCTCTTTTCAGGTCACCTTCGACCTTAAGAATCACTTTGCGGAAAAGCGGCACAGTATAGATGTCGACCTCACCCACCGGGGTCACCGTATGATACCCTTCCTTTTCCTCTACCAGAATCTCCAATAGCCTGTTCCCCTATAACCCTTTTATATTTAACGTTTATCGCGCAAAATCGCTCCCTGAAATTTTTATGCCAGCCCCCGGTGGAGCAAGACCCGAGCTGGCACCCGGTCACAGACATCAATCCCTGCGCAACCGAATAATTAACCCGATAATTAGCAACGCGAAGAGTAGCACCGCAAGTTTTTTATTTATAAAAATCTTTCTCTTCTCACCCTTGACTTCCTCGAGCTTTTTATCGAACTTTTTTCTCGCTCGCCTACCAAGCCCTTTTTTCGCCTCTTGCATAAGCTCCTCGGGAACCTCTTTTCCTTTTCTCGTGAGCCTTATGACTTTCCTTTCCGCCTTCCTACGCTCTCTGTCCTTCAGGCGCCTCCTGTACAGCCACTGCCTGAGTAATCCCGCGAAAAGGGCAAAAGCCATCCTCGCGATTATCTCGTCTTTTCCGGGAACCTCCTGGAGACCTTCCTTTCTGATTCGCCCAAGGATCGCGTTCTTCATAACAATCACCCCGCGCGCCACTCTCGCTTTCATCAAAAACGCGTCGATTCCTTTTTTAATTACCTAACGACCCACTATACTACAATCGGCAACAACTTACCGCATCCGGCGCAGAAATTCCCCTCAAGACCTATCGTTCTAGTGATGTATCCGTCCCTTTCAATCACTACCTTTCCGCACGACGGGCAGCAGGTAAGCCCTCCCTCATTCGTCCTGACGTTTCCCAGGTAGACATAATCAAGTTTTTCCTTCGCTATCTCATATGCCCTGAGAAGAGTTCCAACCGGGGTCGGCGGTATCGTCATTTTGTAACACGGGTAGTACGCGGAGAAATGCAGCGGCGTGTCTTTTCCGAGTTCAACAACAAACTCGACAAGCTCTTCAATTAGATCATCTGAATCATTCAATCCCGGGATGAGAAGATTTGTTATCTCAACATGACACCTCTTTTTTGAAATCCTGCATGTGTTCAAAACCGGCTCAAGCGTCGATTTGCATATTTTCTCGTAGAAAGCGGGTTCCATGGACTTCACGTCAATATTCATAGCGTCGATAAAAGGCAACAGCTCCTCAAGTGGCTCAATGTTCACATAGCCATTCGTAACAAGGACATTGGAAAGGCCTCTTTTCTTTACTTTTCGGGCGCACTCGAGAACAAATTCGAACCATATAAAAGGCTCGTTGTAGGTGTAAGCCACGCCTATCGAGCCTCCCCTGTCAGCCATGGAAGCGATCTCATCGGAAGTTATATATGTCCCGGCAACTTCTGTCTCTATCATTTCCCAGTTTTGGCAGAAATCACACCGCTGGTTGCAGCCCCTTGTGCCGATTGAGAGTATGGGTTTGCCCGGGTGAAAATGGTAAAGTGGTTTCTTTTCAACAGGATCAAGGTTGCAGGCAAGGATGTGCTCATAAATATCGGAATAAAGAACGCCTTCGAGATTGGTGCGTACACGGCAGAATCCCTTTTTTCCGTCCGCGATAACGCACTCTTTCGGGCAAAGATGACAGCGGACTTTCCTGTCTTCGATTTTCTCGAAATACGCCGCTTCCTTCACTTTCCCCCGAGCCTAAACTCACATACACGCTTGCTTCTCGGACATATACATATACATATTATGAAACAGGAGGGAGTATACCTCAAAGCCTCAAGGCCACTTCCGCTCCGCACGTGAAGCATTAAAGAAGTTTGAGACCGTGAAGAACTCCCGCTATGTCCTCTCGGCAAGCCGCGGAAACTGAGACGAGCGGAAGCCTCAACTCGTCAGAATCGATCACACCTAGAAGTTTCATAGCAGCCTTTGCCGGAGCGGGATTAGGTTCTTTGAACATGACCCTGACCAGCGGGAGCAGCCGGTAGTGAAGATTTCGCGCCTCCTCGATGTTGCTTTCCTTCACGTTTCTGTAAATTCCCAGAAATGAGTCGGGAAGAACATGAGCGCTTGCCACAATGCCTCCGTGCCCACCAAGGCAACACAGGCAGAACAATAAGTGGTCCTCCCCCGAAAGGATGGAAAAATTGCTAGTCCTTGCTATCAGGTTCATTGTCTGATTAATATCACCGCTTGCGTCCTTGATGCCGACGATATTCGGAATCTGCGAGAGCTCGGCGATCGTCTTAACCTCTATGTTCCTTCCGGTTCGCGCGGGTATGTTGTATATGATTATTGGTCTTTCCGTCACATCCGATATCGCCCGGTAGTGCTCAATGATTCCTTCCTGGCTCGGCCTGTTGTAATAGGGACCCACCACAAGATAACCCTGGCAATCAATTTTTTCGGCGCTCTCCATAATCCTTATGGTTTCGCGAGTATCATTGGTTCCCACGCCTGCGATAACAGGAACGCGTCCTTTTGTTTGATCCACCACAATCCGAATAACTTCGATATGCTCTTCGTGAGAAAGAGTCGCGCTTTCACCAGTGGTACCACAAGGAACAAGACCGGTAGCGCCATTGTCAATAAGGTAGTCAACAAGGCGCCTAAAACTATCCTCGTCAATCTCTCCATTTTTAAAAGGAGTGACGTTGGGTACGAAAACACCTTCAAACATGACGCGGCTCAAACCAGCTCACCCCCATAACCAAAATAAAATTGAACCCGCACCCCTT
>JACVIW010000186.1 GCA_015711695.1 Candidatus Geohydrothermomicrobium daggyaiense | reverse complement strand
CAAAAATTACCCGTCCCTTCGTAGCCAATAGCAGGGTGGATAGAAAATTATCCGCGATTCCGTGCGCGTGCTTGGCTATTATATTGGCGGTAGCGGGAGCGACAACAACTGCATCCGCCTCATCTGCAAGTGATATGTGAGGTGTGGGCGACGCAGGATCACTCCACATGGAATCTGCGACAGGGTTTCTGCTAACAGTGCGGAAAGTCAGGGGAGATACAAATCGTCTGGCATTCTCAGTCATAACAACCTTTACCTTAACGCCTGCCCTTACCAGAAGCCTGGCAAGTTCGACCGATTTATAAGCTGATATTCCCCCCGTTACGCCAAGGAGTACGGTCTTGCCATTTAGTTTTTCCATCTCACCAACCTGCCTTGCGCCTCTTAACCGCGGAGAAAATCAATAAAAGCATTGCGCCTTTAGCGCCCAGGGATATTTTAGAGCATTTCGTCTTTTGAATCTTTCACCAGCAGTCAGAGTGACTCCAAAAGATATCTGAAAGTTTGAAATAGACTTTCTTATCCTTTTTCTTTCTTCTCTTCCCCCGGTCTCAAAAACTCTATTTTGCCTTCCGCTATTTCCTCAAAGGCAACAGTAAGCGGCTTTTTGGAAAGATCCTCGAGTTTGATGGGCGCAACACCACCAACACCCTCGCCAAGCCTCTTCTGAAAGTTGGTTATCTGACGAGCTCTTTTCGCTGCTTCCACCACAAGCGTGAACTTGTTATCCACGTGTCCCAAAAGATCTTCAAGTTTTGGGTTGACCATCGAGTCTTTTTCTTCCACCAAAAAACATCTCTCCTTTACTGCTTCTTCTTCTCACCTTTTAGTATCGCTTCGAGCTCGCCCGCGGCGCGCTCAACCTCATCGTTTATGATAATAAAATCGAAAAAACGCTCACCCTGCTTAATCTCTACAGGGGCGAGCGAACTTCTCGCCTCTATGTTTTCCTCACCCCTCATTCTTTCAGACCTCCGCTTTTCCAGATCCTCAATGGAAGGGGGTTTTATGAAAATGAGCACCGCGTCCTTTATTTTTGACTTGACCATCAGAGCACCCTTAACATCCAGCTCGAGAAGCGCATCCTTCCCCAGCATTATCGCTTTTTCCATCTCGCTCTTAAGCGTTCCATATCTGTTGCCGTAGACGTTTTCCCACTCAAGAAAAGCGTCACTCTCGACAAGCCTGTCGAATTCCTCCTCAGAAATAAAATAGTAATCCCTTCCCTCTACTTCACCTTTCCCCGGAGGACGCGTAGTCGCCGAGATAGAATAATAAATGCTATCAAGATTTTCCAGTGTTTTTCTTATGAGAGTGGTTTTTCCCACTCCAGATGGTCCTGAAATCACGAAAATTTTTCCAGACAAGACAACCTCCGTTGCAGGTTAAACTTCTTTAAGAAACATCGCAAGGCAAAAATCAAGAAATGGGGATATCTATTTTCTAACTCCATTCAATGAGCGTAGCGGCTTCCCGGAGAGTCTATCTCAAGACCTCGAGCGCAAAGGGGACAATCATCTGGAAGCCATAAATCAACATTCATTTTCAGAAGAGATATTATCTCATATTCTTTTTGTTCCGAACTTCTATCCACGATGCAAGCGATACCCGAAACTGTTGCTTCCGCGTCCCTGCATATTCCGAGCAGTTCATTCACTGAGCCAGCAGTTGTAATTACATCCTCGACTATAAGAATCCTTTCCCCGGATTTGATTTTGAACCCTCGCCTCAATGACAATTTTCCTTCGCGCCTTTCAGCAAATATCATGTCGCAGCCGAGTGCGAGGGCAACGGTATACCCGATAACAATTGCACCGAGCGCGGGGCAGAGCACCGTGTCGACTGCTAACGGGTGTTTTTTAAGAAATTCCTCTTTTAAAGCGCTGCCGAGTTCATAAGCCATCTTCGAATCTTTCAGCAGTAAAGCGCATTGAATATAAGTATCGCTGTGAAAACCGGATGAAAGCCTGAAGTGACCTCGTCTCAACGCGCCTGTTTCTTCGAGCGCCTTTCTAATGTCCACCTTTCGCAATCTTCACCTCTCTAACTATGGACTCAGCCGCGCCAGAAACATCATTAGTGCGTGTTATCTGCCTCCCAACAACGATGAAATCAGCTCCGCTTTTTATCGCTTGAGCCGGAGTTGAATACCTTTTCTGGTCGTAAGCCTCAAATCCGGCGCTCCTGATTCCGGGAGCGATTAACACGACATCCGACCCGAATGCCCTTCTAAGCGCCCTCAACTCAAGCGGAGAGGCAACAAATGCATAAATTCCTGAATTGAGCGCCATTTTCGCGAGCCTTATTACCTGCTCGTTAACAGGAAAACGCATTCCCAGTTCGTCAGTTGACCGGTCATCAAGGCTCGTTAGTAGCGTAACTCCGACAAGATGGGTTTTTACCTCACTCCTTCCAGAACCCAGAATTCCTCTCATCGCCGCTTTCAACATATCCCCTCCGCCAAGAGTGTGCACAGTCAGGAAAAGCGGCTCAAGTTTCACCAGTTGCGCGCACGCCCTCTCAACCGTTGCCGGAATGTCCATCAGTTTTAAATCGAGGAAAATCTCGAACCCCTCATTTCTCAAAATCGAAACACAGGCAGGGCCTTCCGCGCTGAAAAGCTCAAGTCCTACCTTCACAATGTCGATAAAACCGCGAAGCTTTTCAACTATCTCCAGTGCGTCAGTTATATTGTCCACATCCAGCGCCACTATAACCGGGCTCAAATCCGGAATCTTTTTATCCATCTTCTTATTTTTGATATCTCAAGAACACTCGATCACCAGCCATCCATCCTCGTGCAGCGCTTTCGAAGCAACATATGCCAACTGCTTTATGGCCCCCGTTTTAAGAAGCAGATGCTAGTACCAGCGTTTTTAACATATGACTCCTGCTTCCCAACCCGTGATCTTCGGATTCAGTGAAACTTTCAATTCGAATCAACCCGTCTATGTTTTTAACGTCCCAACAATCTCCGATGCGGACAAAGCACCTGACTCCCGGAGGACACGTGGAAGTTCGTCGACGATTTCGTACGCTGTTCTGGCGTCCCTCAATAGCGCCGTGCCCACTGAAACCGCGCGAGCTCCGGCTATCATGAACTCGACCGCGTCGCGTGCGTTCATAACCCCTCCACTCCCTATTATCGGCACGCCGGTCGCCCGAAAACATTCCCAGACGCATTTGAGCGCGACAGGCTTTATAGCTGGCCCTGACAGGCCGCCGTAAACGCCACCTAGCCTTGACTTTCTCCTAGTGTGATCAATCCCAAGAGCAGGAACGGTGTTTATGAGGGAAAGACCAACCGAACCACTCTCAACCGCCGCAACTGCCACTTTCGCGATATCGCTGACCGCCGATGAAAGTTTAGTGAAAAGTGGTATGCTTGTGTAGTTCTTAACCCCTTTTACGAGAGAAGCGACAGTCTCGAGATAAGCGCCAAATTCGATCCCCCCTTTTTTCACGTTCGGGCAGGATACGTTGATCTCAATCCCAGATAGAATCGCCTCCAGACTATTAAGTTTTTCGGCGAGACGGGCGTATTCCTCCTCACTTTCCCCGGCTATGCTCGCGAAAACAGCGCATCCGCATCCCTCCAGGCGGGGGAGTATGTTGTCCACGAGAAAGTCGACTCCAGGGTTTTCAAGACCAACCGAGTTCAAAACTCCACAGGAAGTCTCCCAAATTCTTGGAAAAGGATTCCCCTCTCTCGGATTTAAGGTCACGCTTTTGAGAATGATTCCTCCCACCCGAGAAAGGTCAATAAGGGAAGCTATTTCCACACCGAACCCGGCGACTCCCGATGCGAGCAGGACCGGGTTCTTGAGCCTTATTTCCCCGAGATCTACAGATAGATCAATAGCCAGAGCGAAGACCTCCTTCGAAAGGACACTCTACCTTATGTTTATGAGATCTATATAAAGAAATCTTTTGAGATGAAGACCGGGCCATCGCTGCAAACATGAAGATTCCTCTTCGAGCCTTTCACAACACAACATCCGCAAAAACCAACTCCGCATCCCATTCTCGCAGTTAGTGATATATAGCATGGGATCCCGTAAGCGCGAGCCATATCAGAAGCTTTTCTCATCATCGCATTCGGACCGCAAGCAAAGACCGCTGAAAATAAGCTCATATCCAGATCTGAGAATCCGTCTGATGCGATTCCTTTTGTGCCATACGTTCCATCCTCGGTATACACGCGGACATCTCCTTCAAGCAAATAAACCCCCGAAAAAAGTCTTTCGCCTGATTTGAAACCGGCTATCAATGAATAATTAAGCTTAAGTCTTTCCAGTTCCCGCGCAGCATAGTAGATGGGCACGATCCCCATCCCGCCTGAAATGAGGAGGACATGATTTAGAATATTGTGGCGTCCGTGCGAAAGATCTTGATCCTCGCCCGCAGAGACGGTTCCATATCTCTTATCGTTAGGACAAGAACCCCGTGGATCGCCGTGTTCGGTAAGAATATCACCGTATCCCGATTTTTCAAACTCAAAAAAGGGAAATCCCCTGCCGAGCGGACCCAACATGTCTACTCGGAAACCCTCTTCAAGCCCGCAAAGCCACCTGGTTCCCGCTCCAGCAACCTCAATGAGAAAATACAGACGAAAATCACCGCTATCTTTATTTGCGTATTCGTCAAATCCTTTCAATCCCCAGCCAGTTGCATCTAGCACGCTGAGCGGTCTTCTTAAGACCCGCTCATACGTGGCTTCTTCGCCAGAAAGAAAATGGTAAAATTGTCCCGGATATGGCCTCACCAGAAACCGAGAACTACCAGCTTTTCCTAATTGCTCTGACCGAAACGCCAAATTACCGTATTGCGTTTTCAACTGGAGTTTTCCGCTCGGGTCCGGCGCAATTTCAATGAGATGAATATCTCTTGCAACCTCTGTATTGCTGAGAATTATCCCCTCTATGAACTCCGCAGCCCGCAGATCGCGTCTCACCTTTCTTTTTGCCAAAAAGTCCTATCCCTTACCGAAAAACGCCATCACTATCTAGATAATAAACCCGAA
>JACVIW010000185.1 GCA_015711695.1 Candidatus Geohydrothermomicrobium daggyaiense | reverse complement strand
GCAGTACCTGTCGTAGTTTCCAAGAAAATAGCAGAGAGGGTCTCCCATGCCCATGAGAGCGCAATACCTTGTCAGAACGCCGTCAGTTTTTCGGTAAGTGTACTCCACAGGCTCGCTTGCCACTATCTCCCTGTTTTGAAAAGGCTTTATCATACGATCAAACCAGTTCGAATCAGGAAGAATGTTATCACTGTCAATAAAAGCGATGACTTCACCTTTTGAATGCCTCAATCCAGCCGCTTTACCAGCCTCGCCAGTTCTCAATGGATTATCAACTAAAACGCAGCCAAAATCTCTGGCGATTTCCAGGGTTCCATCAACCGACCCTCCATCGGCAATAATAATTTCAACATCACCTTTATAGTTTTGAGACCTTATGCTTGAAAGACAATCTCGAAGTGTGCTTGAGGAATTAAGAGTTGGAATTACGACCGAAATCGATGGGTTGTAATCTTGAGCCATAATAATTTTCCTTCCATTATGATCAAAACGGAATTGTTGCAGCTAACATATCCTGTTGGGTTACAATTTTTTCCTTCGACCTCTCATAATTTTAATGATTAACGAATTGTCATTTATATTGAGAACTGTTTTCCAATTTTACATTTATATAATTTTGTGACACAGAGCTTACTATCGCACGAGCCTAAGAGTAAAGTTACCACTTTCTCCACACTACGTCGCCGCGATGCCCACGCGGGAGAAACACCGATGATATTCGCTGAAACACTTAAATTCGAAATCACCAGATCAAGCGCGAGAAACTCATAATCCTCGCCTGAAGATACCATCACCTTCTCCTGGCAAGTCTAAAACGGCTATAACGGACAGGAATTAACCACCTCGAACGGGAGGAATTCCTCAAAAAATAATTTATCCTCAAGTATGCGAGTATCATATACATTGCTGTCCGCAGCAAACCCCATAATTGTGACGTTCTAATTTAAAAGACCTTATGCGGCATAAGCCGTAAACCGCCATCAGCGTAATCGGTACTCTGGAAAACAGAAAGCGACACCCTTTTTACGACCGGTTATCGATCTCCTCGTTTGAGTAAAACTCTTCCGATATTTGATACTCGAAGAATTTGCGTTCGCCGCGGTTTGGTGAACCTGTTCTTCAAACTTCTCGAAATTGATCTTACGTGAAAATATAATAACGAACAGAGAAGCTAACGAGACATTTGTGAATCTTCTTGATTTATTATAAGTCGTTAAAAGATGTTGGCTAACGCAAAGCTTATCAGTTGTATTTCATGTCACCGTAAGTGTCAGTGGTAACCATGCAGGAAAGAAAATTAAGCGTGGAACAAATGAGCCCATCACGCGAAAACAAACTCTCGGTTGTCATACCCGCGCACAATGAGGCAAAAACAATCTATGAGATGGTATCCACCACCGTGACCGTGCTTTCAGAGGCTGGAATCGATTATGAAATCCTGGTCGTTAACGATGGGAGCACGGATAGCACATCATCGGAGATAGAGAAACTTACGAGGAATTTTAATAAAGTGTTTACGCTGACACTTGAGGAGAACATAGGTAAAGGAAACGCGTTAATGCGCGGCTTCTGGAAGACAAGAGGGGACGTTGTCTGTTTCATAGACGCCGATCTCGACCTGCACCCCTCGCAAATAATTACCCTTCTAACAATATTGAATAAAACAGGAAGCGATGTTGTCATAGGAAGCAAAAGGCATCCGGAATCCCGCCTTGATTATCCACTGCATAGAAAAATATTGAGCACCGCTTACTATTTTTTGACCAGGATTTTTTTTAGTTTACCCGTAAGGGATACCCAGACCGGAATAAAGATTTTCAAAAAAGAAGTACTGGAGCAAACATTCCCGAGGATTCTCTGCAAGCAATATGCGATGGACCTTGAGCTGCTCGCGGTCGCTAACAGGCTCGGCTTCAGGATAGAGGAAGCCCCGATAACCCTTACCTTTCAGGGCAAATTCGGTCGGATAAAATGGGCGGACATTCGCAATATTATCATTGATACGCTTGCCGTTTTCTACAGGATGTATATCCTTCGCTATTACGACAGTCAATTAAAGCCGCCAGCATCCAGAGAACCGGCTGTTTCAATTGTCATTCCCACAAGATCACTTGACAGATACACCCACGAGTGCGTTATCAAATGCTCAAGACTTGACTATTCGAATTTTGATATCTGGCTTATTCCCGACAATGATACCGATCTTCCGCCTGAACTTTCACGAATAGAAAATCTTCGAGTCGTTCCGAGCGGTAAAACCGGACCTTCAGCGAAAAGAAACATCGCGGTAAGGCAAACTAAAGCCGACATCGTCGCGTTTATAGACTCAGATGCCTGGCCGGACGCCATGTGGCTCAAAAACGCGGTTGGATATTTCGATAGCGATGAAATCGCGGCAGTCTGCGGTCCCGCTGTGACTCCACCCGACGACACCATGCTCCAGCGAGCAGGTGGACTTGTTTATACATCATCACTTGTTTCCGCTAATACAACTTATAGATACGTCCCCCGCGTGATGAGAGAGGTAGATGACTGTCCCTCATGCAACATCCTAACCAGGCGCTCAGAGATAGACGCCAACTGCGCTTTCCCTGAAGAATTCTGGCCAGGAGAGGATACGGTTTTCTGCTTGAGACTCACCAAAGAAAAGGGAAAGAAAATATTGTATGTTCCAAATGTCACCATTTATCACCACAGAAGACCCCTATTCATTCCACACCTAAAGCAGGTTTTTTCATATGCTCTCCACAGGGGTTTCTTTGTTAAACGATTTCCTGAAACATCGCGTAAACTCAAGTACTTCATTCCAAGCGTATTTGTCGCGTGGCTCGTATTTGGATTGCTGGCGGGCATTTTCTTACTAAAACCTTTGCTTTATGTATACCTCGCGGTAGTTGGTTTTTACTTGTTGCTATGTATATTCTCGTCCGTAAAAAGTCTTGAGCCGATAGTAAATCTGCTGATTTTACCAGGCATCATCCTCACCAACCTGACCTACGGTATAGGTTTTCTCATCGGACTTTTTAAAAGGAGGCTTGCGGATAGTTGAAAGTTATTATTTCCTATCCTCCTCTCGGAGAAAAAAGATGCCCTACGCTCGGGCAGAACAGACAATTTCAGTGGTTCCATAATCCGTCGTTCATCTATCCGATGGTGCCAGCATGGGCTGCCACGATGCTCGAAAAATGTGGCCATGAAGTTATCTGGAACGATGCGATAGCCATGGGCTGGAGCGAAGATAAGTTCTGGGATTTCCTCAAAGAGGTAAAACCTGAGATGATCGCTTTTGAAACGAAGACGCCGGTTGTGAAAAGGCACTGGGAAATCATAAGGAGGCTCAAAGCGGAATACCCGGACAGTCTTGTGGTTTTATTCGGAGATCACGTAACCGCTCTACCGGAAGAATCCCTGAATAACTCCCCGGTGGATTTCGTCCTGACCGGGGGAGATTACGATTTTCTTCTCGCTAACCTCGTCGAGCATCTGGAAAAAGGCAAAGAACTTGAGCCCGGTATCTGGTTTCGAAAAAAAGGCGAAATAGTGTCCACAGGTCAATTCAGTTTGAACCACGACCTCGACGCTCTTCCCGAGATAAATAGAGACCTGACATGCTGGCATCTGTACGGCGAACACCTGTTCATCAAATCCCCACACACATACACAATGGCGGGCAGGGACTGCTGGTATGGTAAGTGTACTTTCTGTTCCTGGACGACGCTTTACCCCAGGTACCGCGTAAGGAAATGTGAAAGAGTCCTGGATGAGATCGGCAATTTAATAAAAAGATATGGGGTGCGGGAAATATTCGACGACACAGGAACATTCCCTGCAGGCAGATGGCTTGAGAACTTTTGCGCGGGAATAATTGAGCGAGGATATCATGAGCAGGTCGCCATTTCCTGCAACGCCAGAGTCGGGGCTATATCCGAAGAGCAGTTCAAGATGATGAAAAAAGCGGGCTTTCGCCTACTCAAGTTCGGGCTTGAATCAGCGAACCAGAAAACGCTTGATAGATTGAACAAGGGAATAAAGGTAAGCGATATTATAGAGAGCTGCAGGCTCGCCAAAAAAGCGGGACTTACAGTGCACCTGACAACCATGGTAGGTTACCCGTGGGAATCACTTGAGGAGGCAAAAAAAACAGTCAGGCTAAGTCGTAAACTGTTGTCAGATGGTCACGCGGACATGCTTCAAGCCACGATTATCATTCCCTATCCAGGCACCCCGCTTTTTGAAGAAGCCAAAAAAGAAGGGTGGCTGAAAACCGAGGATTGGAACGAATACGATATGCGGGGACCTGTCATGACAACCCCCGTCCCTGAGGAACAGGTAAAGAAACTTACCCGGGTGCTATACACGGCGTTTCTCACGCCACGATTCATCGGAAGAACCGTCTTTTCGATAAGAAGCGCGGATGACTTTAGATTCGTTATGAAAGCGGGGAAAGCCGTTCTCGGGCATCTGCGAGATTTCGCGTTGAGACGGAAAAATGCCAGCGAATGCTAAGATGGTTTATATCCCATAATTCCAACAAGATGTCTGAAGCCAAATCCGAGTTCTCCATTTAAGAAAACCACACACCGGACCTACCCGGTTATTCATAAAACGCCCTGATGGTATCGCAAACAAAGTCTATTTCCTCGCTCGTTATCCCCGGAAACATTGGAAGGGAGAGAACTTCATCAGAGAGTTTTTCAGCCACCGGAAAATCTCCCTTGCCGTAGCCAAGAAAAGCATACGCGCGCTGAAGGTGCGGTGGGGTGGGGTAATGAATCGCTGTTTCCACGCCATTTTTCTCAAGGTATTCCCTTAATTCGTCTCTATTTTTGCATCTTATGACGAAAAGGTGATATACACACGAGAATTCCTCTTCTCGCTCAAGTGGAAGAATCACCTCTTCAACAGACCCAAGTTTTTCGCGGTAGCGCCTCGCGGCATCGATACGCATACGGTTCTGGGAGTCAAGATGGCGTAGTTTGACCCTTAGGATCGCCGCTTGAATCTCATCAAGGCGCATGTTGAAACCGATTTCCTCATGCCTGTTCTTTGTTACCTGACCATGGTTTC